>JBDRQG010000355.1:0-16340 GCA_043826475.1 bacterium | reverse complement strand
AAGCTTTCAAGAAAATCCGGACTAATTGCCTATCTCGGTGAATCCGATCTGATTAAAATCGAAGAACGGATTAATTCAGGCGACAAAGAGGCTTTGTTGTATTTTAATGCTATGGCTTATCAGATTGCTAAAGAGATTGGTATTGCCGCCACAGTATTAAAGGGAAATTTCGATGCTATCATTCTTACCGGCGGGATGGCCAATTCCAAAATGCTGACGGATGAAATCAAAAAGTATGTTTCATTCCTGGGCGATGTCAGAGTTGTTCCGGGGGAATTTGAGATGGAAGCCCTGGCAGCAGCCGGAGTAAGATTTTTAAACGGAGAAGAAAAACTTAAAAAGTATTAGGTACTTGTAGTACCACCAGTCGTGGCTGGCAGATGTCCTCATCTGCCGCTAATGGAAAAAAACTGGGGCACATGTGGACATGTGCCGCCCACTTAAATAACTTTGTAAGAGACATCAGGGTAAATTAGGATTTAAAATGGATAAATCTCCTATACATTCTTCAGATGGGTTGATAAGCACGGCAATTAAGATTGCTCAGGAGGGGCGCAAAAAAACTGTTGCGGTGGCTGCGGCGCAGGATGTCGATGTTATCGATGCGGTATCACAAGCACAGCAGGATGGCTATGTTAACGGCATTCTTGTAGGTGATAAAAAGAAAATTGAAAAGCTTGCCACCGACAATAAGATTAATATCAATAAGCTTGAAATTATTGATGAACCGGATATCACCAAAGCAGCACAACAGGCAGCCCAGCTTGCCTCAGATAAAAAAGCCGATCTGATTATGAAAGGCTTTTTGCCAACATCAGCACTACTCAAAACAGTTCTTGATAAGAGATACAATCTTCGTGGTAAAAACACTCTTTCACATTGTGCTGTGCTCGATATCCCCGGCTATCACAAGCTGCTGAACTTCACCGATGGAGGGATGGTGGTCAAACCCGACCCGGAAACAAAACTTCAGATTCTTGAAAATGCCATTCTGGTCGGGAAAGCCCTGAATCTCTCACCAGTTAAAATCGCTGTTTCAGCTGCGGCTGATAAAGTAAGCGATAAAATGCCCCACACTCTGACCGATATTGATTATGTAATCCCGCAGGCTTTGGAAAAATTTAGAGACATCGTCATTCAGGGACCCCTTACCTTTGATTTGGCCGTCTCCAAAAAAGCAGCGGAATATTACGATAGCCGGGGGGTGGTTATTGCCGATGCTGATATTTTCTTAGTCGATTCAATCGAGGAATGCAATATCATCTGCAAGTCGCTAATTAATTTTGCCGATGCGGTTTTTGCCGGGGTGATTGTGGGAGCCAAAGTTCCGGTTTCGCTGGTATCGCGGACTGATACGGTTAAAAACAAAAAAGCATCACTGGCAATTGCCTGTCTTCTGGCAGATTACTACACACAGAACAAGATTTGGGAATGAGGGGCATAGTATGACAACCAATTTAAATAGTTTTAATCAAATTATATCATCAGCAATAGAAAAAGCTAAAGTGAAGAAGCCGCGGACAGCTTTGATTGATCCCCACCTTCCTGAAGTTTTTAATGCCTTCTCAAAGGCAATCAATGATGGTCTCATTAAGCCTGTCATAATCGGAGATAAAGCTGATATTAAAAAGGCCGCAGGAGATGCCAGCTTCAAACTCGATGATATAAAAATAATTGATAATGGCGGTTTGTCTTCGGTTGTGGTCGCGGCAAATATGGCCAATAAGGGAGAGATTGATTTAATAATTAAAGGGACTTGTCATACCGATTTATTTGTTCAGGATCTCTTTAGCGCAGAGGCTTCATTCATAAAAAAAGGGAAGCTCGCCTGTCATATTGCTCTTATTAAACCGGAAAAGTATGGTAAAGTTATAATTCTATCCGATGCCGGTGTTATCATCCAGCCGAATTTGAAACAGAAGATTGCCATGATAAATAATATTATCGAAGTTGGCCATAAAGTCGGTATCACCGAACCCCGCATTGCTGTATTAGCGGCTGTCGAAGTTGTTTATCCGCAGATGCCGGTTACTACCGATGGAGCCATTTTGGGTAAAATGTCCGAGCGCAACCAGTTCAAGGGGGGATATGTTGATGGACCTCTTTCTTTTGATTGTGCAATTGATCCCGAGGCGGCTAAATCCAAAGGGATTACTACTTCAATGGTGGCAGGACAGGCAAACGCTATGTTAGCTCCCAATATAGAGACGGCTCATGGTGTCTATAAAGCGATGGCTCTATATGGCAACGCTCAAGTGGGTGGCATCATTTATGGCGGCAATGTCCCGGTGGCTCTCCCATCTCGCTCCGACTCCGAAGAGAGCATCTACAATTCAATCGCAATGGGAGTGCTGGTGGGGTAAGGGAGTTATATTTGTAGGGAGGTTGATGTCATCGAATTCGTCATCTAAATTGATGACAAACGGGTACCATGATCTTACCCTGCAAAAACGGACACGGGTACCACACAGCTTGCTGTGTGCTCTAAGTTATTGCAATTGCTCTCAAATAATATTATAATTATTTATGACGAATTTTAAACACTTTGATAATCTAAATACTGCTCGCTCTGCTACTATTTGTTATTTTCGGATGTGCCTATTAAAATGGATGGGATTGAGATATGAATATAAATGAAGTTACACACAGCAAGCTGTGTGGTACCCGTAGGGACAATCTTATTGTGTGTGGTTGGCTTGATAAAGATAGACAAAGAATACAAATGGATTTAAATCAAGATAGCTGGCAGACGAGGACGTCCGCCAGCCACTAAATCTCTTAAATTTATAGAAATACACAAGGTGTATTCTTTCCTTGACTCCTGTGTTTAACTCCCATATTATCAAGCAATTACAATATTATAACTGAGGTAATAAAAGTGGTTTTTAGTGTCATATTAGCAGGCGGGATCGGGGAGCGGTTCTGGCCCCTGTCTCGGAAAAAAAGACCCAAACAATTCCTTCGTTTAACCTCCGATAAAATGATGCTCGAAGAGACTATTGACCGGATTTTACCCCTTATCCCCATGGAAAGAGTCAAAATAGTCACCGGCGAAACCATGCGCGATCAAATTTTGGAAAATTGTAAGAATATAAATGAGAACAACATAATCTGTGAGCCGGTGGGTCGCAATACCGGCCCAGCTATAGCCTTAGCGGCGGTACATCTTTATAAAGAAGACCCCGAAGCGGTTATGGTCGTCCTTTCGGCTGACCATCTGATCCGTCCCCCGGAAAAACTTCGCAGTATTTTAAGCGCCGCCACAAAAATAGCGACTCATGACGAAGCCCTGATTACTATCGGAATTGTCCCTACCCGCCCGGAAACAGCTTATGGTTATATCAAAATGGGGGATTTATTCCGTCAGGAAAACGGCTACTCAGTTCATTTGGTATCATCCTTTACTGAAAAACCCAGAGCAGCGGTCGCCAGTGAATATTATTACAGCAATGAGTATCTCTGGAACAGTGGCATGTTTGTCTGGTCGGCCCGAGCGATTCTGGATGCCTTTGAAATCTGCCAGCCCGAAATTTCTGAACTCTTATCTGCTTATCAGGAGAAAATAGGCACCCCCGATGAATTAAAAGCCCGCAATGAATTCTATGAAAAAGTCGATGGGGTTTCAATCGATGTCGCTATTCTCGAAAAAGCCTCCAATGTTATGACCATAAAGGCTGATATTATCTGGGATGATGTTGGCGACTGGCGAGCCCTTGAGCGGTATAAAGAGATGGATCGCGATAACAACATAATTGTCGGTGAAGTAGTAACGGATACAACCTATGAAAATACGATTTGCAATCATAGTGATGGCTTGATTGCCTGTTTGGGCGTCTCGGATTTGATCATTGTTCGTTCGGAAAATATTACACTGGTGGTGCATCGAACCAAAGCCCAGGAGATTAAGACTCTTTTGAAAAGACTGAGTGAAGATGATGATTATAAAAAATATTTGTAATATTATTCCAATTTTATTGTGCCTGGCATTATTGAACGGGTGTCCGAAACCCGGATCTTATGGGGAAGAAAGCCCTGAGAGTAAAAAAGGGGAGGAGCAGATCGATAATCGCTATGATCCTCTTGGGTTGCCGGCTGATAAAGAAATAGTACCGGCTTTGTATCCGGTCTATGGGAAACTCAGTAGATCAGGCAATTTGATTATTTCTGATGAAGTATCCGGGGATAAAACAAACGGATCTTTGTCGGATAATTTAATAACAGCAATCGATACGGTTAACAGTCAGGCTTTTAAAATTCAGATCCTTACCAGCAAAGTTTACGGGGATGTTCGCCAGGCTAAAATAGTAGCTGAAGAAATATTTGACCGGCCGGTCTTTCTTGATTATGAGGTTCCATATTATAAGCTCAGGGTGGGCAGTTTTGCCGATCGGGATCAGGCCGAAGATTATCTGCCGCAGGTACGGATGGCCGGTTATAGCGATGCCTGGGTGGTGGTTACAAATACGGCGGTTAAAAGTCTCTCGCCCCTCTATGATAATGAACCCTTGCCAGTTATGGAAGATTCCCTGTCAGGGGAGCTCCAAAATAAAGAATCTGATACTAAAACTGAAAAAACTGTGGCTGATGAATAAAGCTGATATAAAAAAAATAGACTGCTTAAAGCCGGATTCGGATATTATAAGTCTGGCGATTGAAAAACTAATTATCGGCGAAATAGTAATTGCCCCAACCGAAACCAGATATGGAATGCTTACCCGAGCTGATAGCGAAGAATCTGTTAAAAAGCTATTTGCATTAAAACAGCGATCGAAAATAATGCCCACTGCAGTTTTTGTTGGCAATTTGGAAATGATGATGCATGATGGAGAGATGACACCGGCGATTCAGCGTCTGGCAAAATTATTTTTACCCGGCCCGGTCACTTTGATAATCAAAGCTCTGGGAGGAACAAGGCTGCCGGTCATAATTGATGGAAAGATAGGTATGAGGATTTCATCATCTTTGGTAATTGAAAAAATTATGGAAAATACTCCCTTCCCGGTAACAGCCACTTCGGCCAATATTTCCGGAGCGGAGGATAATACTACTATTGATGAAATTTATAATATTTTTGGAGATGAGATATCTCTTTATCTCGATGGGGGAAGATTGGACAATATCACTTCAACCGTTATAGACTGCACTGCTAACGAACCTGTTATATTGCGTGAGGGGGCTGTTAGTAAAGAAACTATTATGGATGCTCTCAAAGGGGTAACAAAATGAGCGATAAATATGTTATAATGTTTGTCTGCACAGGCAACACTTGTCGTTCCCCGATGGCTGAAGGGGCTTTGAAAAAACTCCTTGAAACGAGAACTTCCGGTAATTATGAAGTAATCTCCTCCGGAACAGCTGCCGCAACCGGCTACCCCGCTACATTATATGCCATTGAAGCGGCAAAAATTTGGGATGCAGATATATCTAATCATGAATCGCAGCCCCTGACAGAAGAACTGATAAAAAGGTCGGATTTAATTTTATGTATGACAACTACTCATCTTATTGAAGTTAGACGGATGAGTGAGGAAAGTATAGATAAAGCCTTTTTATTTAAAAATTTCCCTGATAAAAATCTCGAGGGAGAGTCGGTTGATGATCCTATTGGCCAGCCATTGGATCGCTACAACGAAACATTTCTTGAAATCGGAGAATATTTGGGAAAATATATTGATGAGATTGTACAAAGAATAGATGAAGCAAAAAAATAAAAATAAATCCAGAGCGAATACTCTGTTTATGACGGTATTGATTGTTATCGGAATCTTTCCTCTGGTATATTTTCTTTCGGTTGAATTGGGGATTGCCCAGGGTGTCGACAGCCTGAAGAAGGACAGTACTACCGTTGTAAAACCAGTAGAGAGGGAAGTTGATAATGTTGCCTTTGGAGTCGGAGAAAAACTTACCTTTGATATCAATTACGGTTTTATAAATGCCGGTTCGGCAACAATGGAAGTTACTAAACTGATAGAATACAATGATCGCACCTGTTACCAGATTGAATCCAGAGCCAATTCCAACAGCTTTTTTTCCACTTTTTATCCGGTCGATGATCGAGTAGAGTCGATTATGGATGCGGTCGGTATGTTTAGCTGGAGATTTGAAAAAAATCTACGTGAAGGAAATTACCGGGCGACCAGAAAGTATGAATTTGACCCATTTAAGCAGGTCGTTTATTATCAGAAAGATACAATTGAAACTCCACCGGCAATGCAGGATGCCCTGTCAGTTCTTTATTATGTTCGTACCCAAAATTTAAAAGTGGGCCAAAACATATTCCTTGATAATTTTACCGATGGCAAATTATATCCTTTAGAGGTTAAGGTACTCGAAGAGGAAACAATTACTGTCGAAGCCGGGACATTTGATTGCCTTGTTCTGGAGCCATTGACGCAATCGGTTGGGCTCTTTAAAAACGAAGGGAGTCTCAAAGTCTGGGTTACTAATGACCGTTTAAAAATGCCGGTACTCATGAAATCAAAAATTTTAGTAGGATCAATATCCGCCGAATTGACCGATTATCGATTAGGTGAAATTGATATATTCTAAGCATGTCATCAGAAAAATCAAAAACAGAACCAATTGACCTTAATCTTATTAAGCAAGTAGAATATAGAAAACGCGGCAACAAATCGAATATCTCTGATTTTGGCCGACCGATTGAAAATATTAATGGAACGGATTTTTTTGAATCATTGCCAAAATTTCTCAAGGCGGTTGATCTTGAGGCATTTATTAATGCGGTAAAGATTGCTCGTGAAAACAAAAAGCCATTCCAGATGCTCCTTGGAGCGCACACCATAAAAGTCGGCTTATCACCAATTATTATAGACTTGATAAAAAAAGATATTGTCACCGGGGTTTCATTTAACTGCGCCGGTGTCATCCATGATCTGGAATTGGCCTTTTTCGGGGGAACATCTGAGGATGTGCAGAAAGGCTTGATGGATGGCAGTTTTGGGATGGTCAAAGAGACCAGCGATCTTTTTGCCCGTGTTACTGAGTTGTCTTGGAAGAATAAAATAGGATTGGGCGAGGCTGCCGGACAATTTATATCTAAAGAAGATCCTCCCCATAAGTCATTGTCCGTTTTTGGTATAGCTTATGAAGAGAACATCGAAGCGACGGTTCATATCGGTGTCGGAACAGATATTGTTGCCCAGCATCCGAATTACGATGCGGCCAAAACCGCTGCTGCATCTCATCTCGATTTTAGAAAATTATGTACAATTTGTTCTGAAATAGATAATGGGGGAGTTGTTGCAAATATCGGATCAGCGGTTATATTACCTGAAGTTTTTTTGAAGGCTCTGACTGTGGCGCGAAATATCAAAGGCGGAGCGGGTAAACTGACCACCGCCAATTTTGATATGATAACTCATTATCGGCCCTCGGAGAATGTTGTCAACCGCCCCACTTATAAAGTGGGCAAGGGTTACAATTTTGTAGGTCATCATGAAATAATGGTCCCTTTGTTAGCCTGGGGCCTGAGACGAAAATTGAATAAGTAAATCTATCTCGGAGAATATCATGGCCAAGCTTGTTGAATGTGTCCCTAATTTTTCTGAAGGGCGTCGTCCCGAAGTTATTGATGCGATTTGCGATGCCATCACTTCTATCGATGGTGTCGTATTATTAGATAAGGAAATGGATTTTGACCATAACCGAGCAGTGGTTACCTTTGTCGCTCATCCCAGTCTGGCTGTTAATGCCGCCTTTGAGGGCTATAAAAAAGCTGCTGAATTAATTGATATGACCACCCATAAAGGGGAACATCCCCGTATGGGGGCCTGCGATGTCTGCCCGTTTATTCCTATACAGGATATGGAAATTGAAGAAGCTATCGAACTGGCAAATCAACTCGGAAAGCGGGTTGGGGAAGAGCTTCAAATTCCGGTTTACCTTTATGAAGATGCGGCCACCACTCCTAAAAGAAAAAACCTGGCTGTTGTTAGAAAAGGGGAATATGAAGGGATGTGTGATGATATCGGGAAAGATAATACTCGTATCCCTGATTATGGCCCCAATAAAATGAATCTTAAATCTGGAGCGACTGCTATCGGCGTAAGATTTCCACTGGTAGCTTTTAATGTCTATCTTGGATCGAATAATAAAGATATTGCCGATAAAATCGCTGATGCTGTTCGTTCATTAAAAGGGGGGTATCGATTCGTAAAAGCTCTGGGGTTTGAAATTAAAGAACGCAATCAGGTGCAAATTTCTATGAACCTGGTCAACTATCCCCAAACACCGATTTTCAGAGTATTTGAAACGATTAAAGCCGAAGCCGCCCGCTGGGGGGTGATGGTGACTTCATCCGAAATTATCGGTTTGGTTCCAAATGATGCTATGTTAGCTGTTTCAGATTATTATTTAAGGCTGGAAAATTTCTCTAAAGCTCAGGTTTTAGAAGAAAAGCTGGCTTCTACCGGAGGCAACACTACTACAGCAGCAGTTAAGGAATCTTTTTATGATGAGGTAGCCTCATCATCGCCGGCTCCGGGAGGTGGATCCGTGGCTGCATCAGCCGGAGCATTGAGCGGCTCTTTGGCTGCGATGGTCTGTCGTCTCTCAATTGGTAAAAAGAAATACAAAGATGTTAAAGAAGAGCTTACCAAGGTACGTGATGAAGCTGATATCTTGAGAACTGAACTGGAAAAACTTATTACAATCGATATGAAAGCTTTTAATAAAGTTATGGAATGTTTCAAGCTTCCCAAAGGGACTGACGAAGAAATAGACTTTCGTGATAAAGCAATAGAAGAGGCCAATAAAAAAGCTGCCGAAGTTCCTCTTGAGGTAATGAAAAAATCTCTGGCCTGTATGAAGCTGGCAAAAGTTGTGGCAGAAAAAGGGAACGAAAACTCAATCACCGATGCCGGAGTAGCGGGGTTGGTGGGTATGGCGGCAGTTGATGGGGCTGGTTATAATGTCCGAATAAATCTTACTTCGATAAATGATGAAAAGTTTGTTGATAAGCTTAAACAGGAAGTAAAATCAGTTACTGATGAGGCTCGAAAAATCGACAAAGGAATTCGTGATCTGGTTGAAAGCAAACTCTAAATGAGACGATTTATCGATCTGCATATTCATACGATTAATTCCGACGGGATGCTTTCCCCCACTGAGGTTTTGGAAGAGGCTCGTAAAAAAAAACTTACAGCTTTTTCTATCACAGATCATGATTCTGTTGATTCCTTTTTTGAATTGGAAAATATTATTTCAGATAATGATCCCGAATTTATCCCCGGTTTGGAATTATCGGTAACCTATGAGGAAAAAGACTTACACCTGCTCGCTTATTATATTGATCCACGATCCGATCAGTTGCAGATGAAACTTGAAGAAATCAGGAATTGCAGGAACGATCGGGGGGCAATGATTGTAGAAAAACTAAATAATATGGATGTAAATGTAGACCTCAAAAATATTAAAGAAATAGCAGGTAAAGCAGCCATTGGACGGCCGCATATCGCTGATGCAATATATCAGTCAGGAGCAGTGAAGTCATACGATCAGGCTTTTCATCAATATATCGGCAATGGCAAACCGGCATATGTAGCCAAGAAAAATTTTACCCCGGAAGAGGCTATTTCTATGATTCATGATGCCAGCGGGGTGGCTGTACTGGCTCATCCAGCGATTGATGAAACTTATATGCATCTTGAAATGTTAGTAGAATTAGGATTGGATGGAATTGAATGTTTCCATTCCTATCATAAGCAGAAACATACCGACCAGTTTAAGCATTTTGCTGAACGCTGGCGTCTCATAATAACCGGCGGATCGGATTTCCATGGACGCGAGGGGAACTATGGGAAAATTGGTTCACAGCATGTACCCGAGGAATACCTTCATGCTTTAAAAGAGAGAGCTGGAAAATGAAAGGATATTTTGTGAGGAAATTTATTTCTTTTATCACCACTATGATAATAGTTGTAATTATTGCAATACCGGCATATTCAATGGATTTAGCAAAACAGCGCGAACTGATTGAAGCCTACCTTTATGTTACCGGCCAGTCTAAAGATATTCCTTCAATGGCACTTGGTGAAGACGGTGATACTTTACTCCCTATTAAATGCGGTATGCCGATCGTTGCTGATTTCTATATGCATTATCAGGAGTTTGATAAAGAACTACTCAAATCAATGGGATTAGCGGATCGGCCAGAAAGACCTGTGCTGGAGGGTGAGGAGACTCATGGAAGTCCTGATGGCCTGTTCTTAATTCACTATACAAGAACCGGTCCTGACTCGGTTTATCATCCAAATGTTGATGTTAATTTAAATGGTGTTCCTGATTATGTCGATTCCGTGGCTATTATTTGCGATTCAGTATATAATATTGAGGTCAATGTCATGGGTTATCCGGCTCCGCCGGTTGATGGTTTTTATCCGGACGGGGGGGATAATCGCTTCGATGTCTATTTGAAAGATGTTGGTGCCGGTGTATACGGGTTGGCGTATGTTGATTCCCTTTATATTGATGGCCCGGGGACTTATAGAGCAACATCATTTTTGGAATTGGATAGAGACTACCAGGATTTATCTGTTTATAAAAATAAACCACTCGAAGCTGTAAAAGTAACAACTGCTCATGAATTTTTTCATATGATTCAATTTGGAATTGATGTAACTGAAACTGAAGTTAATAATTTTGTGACCCCGCCATTAACTGCCCGATATTGGATGGAAATGTCAGCCGTGTGGATGGAAGATCAGGTTTATGATAACATAAATGATTACAGGTTATACTTACCATATTATTTTAATGATCCGCGTAATTCTATCCAGCAATTTAGCAATTATAGTGATCTCCATCCTTATGCGAGTGCAATTTTCCCCATGTTTCTTTCTGAGAAATACGGACAGGATCTCATAAAAGATATATGGCTGCGGTGCGGGGAAACCGGAGGATCAAGCTTTTTGGCATCGGCTCATCTGGCCATAGATTCGGTAAGTAATCATACTGAAAACTGGGCTTCAGCTTTTGCGGAATTTGCGGTTTGGAATTATTTCACGGGTGATATGGCGGCATTTGCCCCATCAGGTTATGGATATGAAGAAAGAGCTTTTTTCAGCTCATTCCCCGATACTATGTTTACGGAATATTATGATTACTCGACTCCAATTTCAGTCGATCCGGGTAAATACAATAATCTCCTCAGCCCGCGGCATAATGCCGCTCAATATGTAGTTTTTAATACCCCTCAATTATTCTCCGGAGTGGACACAACCTATTATAAGTGTTCACGGCATATATGTTATGATTCAACTCAAGTAATGTATCCATCAAGTGAAGAGTGGCATATGCGTTATTTGGATACGATCACTTGTAATAGATCATGGTGGTTCTGCAATGCCGACTCTGGAGATGTCTGTATGGATTCAGTAATTGTCCCTGATCCTGACAGCGGTTATGACTTTATTGAAATTGATACCGTGTTTGATTTATGGCCAATATTAGGAGATGGGAGATGTTTCTCCGGAGCGGAGCCAACATTCCCATTACCGTGGGGAGTCAGTTTTATATTCCAGTGGAAATTTAATCCTAATGTTTATTCTGTAGTAACACTTCCGGCCCCGGATGATTCTGCCAGTCATTTTTCTATTCCTTTTCCTGACTCGTTTCAATCAATTACCACTGTTTTTACACCGGCAACATATATTGAATCATATCATAAATACCGCGATCCATTATATGTTATGGATCTAGGCTACTATGTAGAGGAAAACCGCGGTGCCCCGGATGCATCTTATGCCAATCTTCCCAGTGCTTTTTTGAAGCCATACCCAAATCCGGCGGTTGTTAATGAAATGGGAGAAGAATTGCTCTGGTTTCAATTCCAAGTTGCAACCGATTCAATTGGGGTACCCTCTGTTTGGGCGGCAGTATAATAGTGGTCAGGATCCCTATCTGGTGGTCGATATATTTACTATTTCAGGGGAGAGGGTTGCGATAATAGATGGTGTTAATCCTGATGCTCCTCGTATTGGCCTCTATAATATAAGCTGGAACATGAAAAATGAGGCTGATAAACCGGTAGCATCGGGTGTATATATTGTGTATGCCAGATTATTTTCGGCTAAAAATCAGGGTGATCAATTAGCTGAGGCCCATTCCAAAGTGGCTGTTATACGATGAACCGAAAACCGTTTCTGGTTACGCGAATCGCCCTTTTTTCTGCATTGGTATATGTGTTATCTTATGGAACCTCGTTTTTCCCTAATGTAAATTTGGTGTTTTTTATTGTTTTCTCTTCCGGATTTTTATGGGGCGCCGTACCGGGAATATTAGTAGGCATGATAGGAATGGGACTGTGGACTATGTTTAATCCTTTTGGACCGGCAGCATTGCCGATAATGATCGCCCAGGTTGGCGGAGCAGGGTTAAGCGGAGTTGTCGGTGCGGCCTTTAGAAGAAGTGATTGGGAGCAGATATCATCATCGAAAAGAATATTCAAGCTAATTATCTCGGCTATTCTCTGCACGGTTTTTTATTTTCTCCCTGTTAATATTGTTGATGCCTGGATGTGGGGGCCGTTTGAAGAGCGCTTTATCGGCGGAGCCTTCTGGGCGCTAATATCTGTTTGTTCAAATGTTGTTATATTTCCGTTATTGTTTTATATAACCCTGAAGTTGTATGAACGTGAAGGAAGACTCAGATGAAAGGGGTACTACCACTATTTCTTATTTTTATGGCATTACCAAATTTGGTGATGGCTGATGATGAAATCCCTTTGGATACTTCTAAAGCAGTCATAACTACTGATAGTAATAAAGTAACTCCGGATTCTACTTTTGTCACTGATTCAACCTTTACTGACTCTACATTCACCGATTCGACCATATCAGATAGTTTATCGGTCATGGAACAGGCGGATTCGCTTTCATTTGAAGAGAAATATCTTGAGCATCAAAAAAAGAAACGCAATACAATTCCGAAACTTTCGGTATTCGACAGCCTGTTAACATATTTTACCAGCGATTTTCTCAATCGAAGAAACGATATCGATATGTCATTTTATCATGATGCCGGGGATTATTTCAAATTTGCCCCTTCGTTTTTCGTAAATGAATATCAAAATACACCGATGCGGAAAACTGTCCAACCCTTTGGATTAAGCAGCAACCGCCTTAATATCCTATTTGATGGAAATCAATTACAGCCATTCGAACATGTCCCGGAACCTGACGGCATGGTGGATATTAATGATATCCCTACTGCCTTAGATGATGAAATTTATATTTTACCCGGACCGGTTGGCCAGCTATTTGGCGGCAGCGGGTCAGTGGCCTCGCTTATCACTCGCCCCAAAGAACCAAAATCTTACAGCCCTGAAAGTGCTCTGCTTGCCGATAAAGGGGGGTATGCTTATAACTATGTCAGGGGGAGATATACAAAGAATTACAATGACGGCCGCTATACGAATGCTCTTATTGAATATCATAACAGTGAAGGTTCGGCATTAAATCGGGGATCTGATCAGTATCAATACTATGGTGATTTATCATTTCCACTTAGCGATAACTATGGTTTTAAATTCTGGGGATTGTTAAATGACCGCAAAGGGCCAATCGTAACTCGTCCTGATCTGGGCGGTTCTGTTATTGGACGAGATAAATTTGATAGGACAGTGAAGCTCTCTTTTACTCGTGATAACGATGAAAGAACAACCGGTTATGAATTTGGTTATAAGCATGTTCGCCAGGGGTCATATCTTAAGGGGATATCGGATGGCCGTTTTGATATTACCGCTCATGGTACTTTTATAAAAAGAGAGTGGGTGAGCGGAAGTAAGGTTATTGCTTTTAATATTGATGGCGACTATACCGAATACGCCGAAGGATATAATACCTTCAAACGCAGCAATGCCTCTACTCAGTTAAAAATTGGCTGGATAAAAAAGGCCTGGTGTTTTGCAGCTACTTTGGGAACTGATTATGTGGAGGATTTTAATTTCCTGCCAAATGCAGCGTTGGTATTCTTTAGAAAGGGAGAAAAATCTGCCTTGTTGTTATCGGCTGGTTTCAGCCAGCGGGCACCAACTATGCATGAACTGCACCTTCCATATCAAAAATCATCCCTCTATGGCAATAATGCTGAAAAATATGTTGAGCAGGGGAATAGTCTACTAAATTTTGAAAATCAAACTTCAGCAAGTTTGAGTTACGATTATGGAAGTCAGGTAAACAATATCGGGTTATCAGTAACCGGCGGCTCAGTAAGAGGCGGGATCGACTGGCACAATGAGCTTATTACTGAAACCACCGGCAGCTATCGTAAATTTTCACCCATCAACCATGATTTTACATTTGTAAACGCCTCGATTAAACCGCGCCTGAAAGTAAATAAATTTATTAGTTATATAGGCGCTGCATCATTTAATTATCTTGATTATGATAAATACGAAACAAAACCATACTCCCCGGAATACCAGATCTCATCCGGGTTAGAGCTTAACTACTACTGGGCGCAAAAGTTGATGCATCTGTTTGCCTATGGTGAGATTGTGTATGTAGGACCTTATAATGGCTATGATCAATTAGATCTGGGACAGGAGATGATAGCTAATGCCAAATTATCATTCTCATTCGGTAATTATAAGATGCATTTTGTGTTTCAAAACGTATTGGGAACTCAATACCAATTGCGGGAATATATAACTTCCCCAGGGAGATTCTTCTATTACGGTTTCACCTGGAATTTCCTCAATTAGCAGACCTCGTTTGCTGGTCACATTAATCACTGATTTGTTGACATTGTAATAGCAGATACTTTTATTACCGCATGAATAGTCTATCCATTTCAAGAGAAGAAGCCTACAATCTTGTTATAGAAAAAATCGGAGTTAATAATCTGCTCAAGCATATTGTTGCTGTCGAAGCCGGCATGCGAAGACTGGCAGAACATTTCAATGAGGATGTGGAATTATGGGGATTGACCGGGTTGCTTCATGATCTTGATTACAACGAAACCAAAGAAGACGAGCCCCGCCATACGTACATTACAGCTGAGTGGCTCAAGGAATATAATCTCCCCGAAGAAATGCTCCATGCCATCCATGCTCATCCAGGGCATATTCGCTGCAAGAGCAGGCTGGATTGGGCGCTATATTCAGTTGATCCAACAACCGGATTTTTAGTTGCCTGTGCCCTGATGCATCCATCCAAAAAACTCAGTGCTATTGATAGTGAATTCATGCTGCGTCGTTTCAAAGAAAAGAGATTTGCTGCGGGAGCGACCAGAGAGAATATGGCAGCCTGCTCAAATTTGAATTTGGAACTGGAGGAGTTTTTACTTTTAGTGCACGAAGGTATGTTAACTATTACCGATCAACTCGGATTATAATATGGCTGAACCCCCTTCAATATGGAAAAAAGATGTGATCGGCTGGTCGCTTTATGACTTTGCCAATACAATCTATTCTATGAATATCGTTTCTCTTTATCTGAAACGATATATTATTGAAGATCTCGGTTATCAAGATTCATGGTTTGATATCCCATTCTCAATTTCGATGGCTATTGCAGCTCTTACTCTTCCGGCTTTAGGAGCATTGTCCGACCAATCTACAAAAAAGAAATTATTCCTCTTTTTGTTTACGCTCACTTGTTGTATTGCCGTTGGCCTGATGGCTATAGTGCCAGCGTCAATGATATTCATAACTATAGTTTTATTTATTATTGCCAACTTTGCTTATGAAGCTGGGCAGCCCTTTTATAACACATTATTATATTCAGTGGCCGAAGGAAAACGGGCCCGGTATATCTCCGGGATAGGGGTAGCATTCGGCTATGTCGGTTCTGTGCTGGGAATGGTTTTGGTTCTGCCCTTTGTATCAGGGGAGATGTTCGGTTGGAATATCACTTTCCTGGATGGCTGGGAAAAACCAGGTTCATTTATTCCAACTGCGGTATTATTTATGCTTTTTGCGTTGCCACTCTTTTTGTGGGTGAAAGAAAAGCCATATATCAAAACAGGTAAAAAGAGAGGAATCAAAGCTGCCTACAAAGACGTATGGGATGGGATTCGTCAAACAAAAAAATATCCCAGCGTCTTAAGATACCTGATTGCTGATTACTTCTTTGAAGATGCGGTGGCCACAGTGATTTTAAATATTGGCCTCTATTGTTCGGTTGTATTGATTCTGTCCGACAATGAAATTACAACTTTTCTGATTATATCTACTGTTTCTGCTGTATTTGGTTCTTTTATAATCGGCAAGATTGCTCAAGCCTGGTCCTTAAAAAAAATGATGACCCTCATTGTTTATGGCTGGGTAGCGTCGCTGCTTTTATTTATAATGACAGATACCATGGCGGTGGTTTGGATTA
>JBDRQG010000354.1:0-11731 GCA_043826475.1 bacterium | reverse complement strand
GATTTTTTCTTAATCTTCTCGGGCGTTGTCTCATTGACATTTTACATACTCCAGTATCTGGTTAATATCAGGCCTGGGCAAAATGCTAATATTCTGCCAGCCAAGAGCACTCATTTGTTCAGCAGTAGTATTTCCGATAGCAACCAACTGTGCCACCGGAACTCCATATTGTTGATGATATGAATTTACTGCCGAGGGAGCGGTAAATAAAATAAAATCTTTCTTTTCAAATCGTTCAGCTAAAGTATTATCCAAGAAGGAAGTGTCAGTTTGATAACAAATGATTGGGAAATATTTGATTTCGGCTTGTTTGAACATCATCTCAGGATCGTTAACTATTTTTTTTGCTCGTGGATAGGCAACCACATCTCCTGCTTGAAGTATATCTTTAGTTAAAGCCTGAAACAGGCTGTCTCCGTATGGCTTAAAAGATTGAAGGGACACCTGATGTCCTTTTATCCTTAGTGAATCTGATGTCTTGTCGCTAATAGCAGCGTACTTTGTTGTATAAGGAATCTTAATTTTAAGTTCGTCTAAACGGGTGAAAAAAGCATCCACAGCATTGGCGCTGGTAAATATAATCCAGTTGGGTGCCTCTGTTTGAAGCTCTTCCGGCCAGGTAAAGGGGATCATTTTAATTTCCGTCACCGGCAGAGGAATAATTTCAAAGCCTGATTCCATCCCCTGTTGTATTAAAGCCGCAAGGCTGGCAGCGTGGCGTGTTATTCCTATACGCATAGTTATTTCTCTTGAGTTAGCTGCTCGAAGACTTGCTCAACCAGGGCATCAGGATCGGTATGGGTGAGGTCCACTCGGCGTAAACCTGTCCACTTGTCATCTTTTTGTTTTCCCAAAACTGCCAGAAGACGCAATGAATTTTCTTTGATATCAGAGTAAACCCCAAGCGGGAGAGTACAGCCGGAATCAAATTTTGCCAAAAGACCCCGTTCCAACTTAATGGCCATTCGCGCTTTATCAGAATCGAGTTTTTTTAGTAATACAGCCACCTCAGCGTTGTCTTTACGAATTTGCAGGCCCAGTATCCCCTGAGCCGGAGCAGGTAGAAATACTTCAGGATCAAGAGGAATCTGTTTCAAATCGCTGAGATCTAACTCCAACCGATCAACCCCTGCTTTGGCGATAATTATGGCGTCATATTGTTTCTCACGCAACTTGCGAATTCTTGTCGGTACATTTCCGCGAAGATCAGTTATCTCGAGAGAGGGATTCAAATCTAATATCTGGCATTTACGGCGGGCCGAACTTGTGCCGATTATTCCATTTTCCCTAACCGGAATTTCAGTTCCCTCTGAAAATGATTCAGGGCGTATAAGGATCAATTCCCGACTATCAGCCCGGTATCCAACTGCCCCCAATTCTAATCCCTCAGGTTGGGTCGTCATCAGGTCCTTAAGGGAATGAACGGCAAGATCGATTTCATTATTTAAAAGGGCCTCTTCCAGCTCTTTGGTGAAAAATCCTTTACCTTCCATTTTATCGAAAGAGATATTATCAATTTTATCGCCGGTTGTTTTAATTATTTTTATAGTTACTTCGCACGCGCATTTAGTACGGATTTCACTAGCAATAAAATTTGCCTGCCAGAGCGCCAGGTCTGAACCGCGGGAACCTATTATGATCGAGGGGGTCATGCCGTTTCTCTAATTGATGCGACAACATCTTCCGCTAAGAGTAGTTCAGCCCGATCAGCCAGATGATCAGAGAGTATTTTGGCCGGCTGGAAACTTGAATGCCCCAGCAGCTTAGTGACCAAATCCATAACCGCTTTACGGTCATTTTCATTCAGGGTAGTTACCCGTTTTTCAAAAAGGTCAGAAAATGCATTCTCAGCCATAGTTAGCGATTCCTGATAGCTTTGATTAAAGATCGGTTTAAGAACTATCTCTATCCGATTAGCATAATCTTTTTCGACCTCTTCCGCAACAATTTCGTTGGCCCGGCTGACTTTGACAAAGCGATGGCGGAGGTTTTTTTGCTCACGAGCCCTTAGTTCGGCAATATCAATTAATGAAATCAATTCAGAAGCAGCAAATTCATCACCGAAATCACGGGGGATAGCCAGATCAATGCAGACCACATGCTTGTTGGAAAGGGATAAGCGGCTTAAAAATTCAGCATCGAATATAATATCTCTGGCGGAGGTGGCTGAAATGATAGCATCAACTTTACCGGGATCCTGAATGAATGATTCGAGGCTGGCTATTTCTCCTTTAAATCTATCAGCCAAGCTTTCGGCCTTACTTACAGTCCGGTTGACAAATAAAAGATCACAGGAAATATTTTTCTGAAGATACTGGGCGCATTTTACAGTCATTGGACCGCTGCCAGTAATGGCGATGCGGGGTTTATGATCCTTATCGATTTTTGAAAGAAGGGCATTCATCGCTAAAGAAGCCATTGAGACGGCACCCTGTCCAATATTTGTTTCCCGGCGGACTCTCTTGGCCACTCTGAGGGTATCTTGGGCGAGCCTGTCCAGAAGAGGTCCCGATAATCCGGCCTCTTTTGACCAGGTCCAGGCATCGGTGAATTGTCCGGTGATTTGTGTCTCACCGATCACAAGAGACTCAAGAGAAGACACGGTTCGGTACAGATGGCTAACAGCCTCTTTACCGGTATAGTGATAAAAATCATTGGGGAAGAAGGAGATGTCGTGACCTTTAGAGAAGAAGAAATCTAACAGGGAATGCAATGGGTTTTTGGAATTATTTTGATCGTTCCGGACATAAATAAATTCAACCCGATTACAAGTGGCCAGGTAAATAAGCTCAGTTAGGTTCAGCTTTTCTTTTAAGCTTTGGATCTCTATATCCCGGATATCCCGATCAATAGTTAGTTTTTCTATGAGGGGGAGGTTCTGTTGCCAGACTGAGGTGCCTATAATCCCGATTGTCATCTTTACTTCAAATGTCCTTATCGTTTCAATTTTAGAAGAAGGTATATAAATAAGATATTTAATTGTCATATTAACGTCATTATTTGTGACAAAAAAGACCAATATGAACTTTTATGAATTGTACAAAAGGGTGTCGGGGGATAGTGAAAATCTCTTCTGGTATTCGGTAAACCTTGTCAGTCTTTGGTAAAAGCAGAGTTGTTGCCTGAAAATGAAAGTATAATCACAGAGATTTTTGAACAATAGCCATTTATTTTTGTTATTAAATCATAATTTGGATTCTTGGAAAGATATAATTTTATCTTGCTATATAGATCGAATAGGTCTATATTACTATTTAATATTCGTTGTTATTAATAATCTTGAATAACCTGAATTTTGTTGGAGATAAATATGTCATTAAGTCCCGGTAAGATATTAAGCCATTATGAAATAATCGAAAAAGTAGGTGCTGGCGGAATGGGTGAAGTCTTTAAGGCAAAGGATACCCGTCTTGACCGAATGGTTGCGATCAAAATACTTCCCCCTACTGTTGCGGCCAATCCTGATCTGAAACAGCGCTTTGAACGGGAAGCAAAGACTATTTCCAGTCTGAACCATCCCAATATTTGCACTCTTCATGATGTTGGCTACGAAGAGGGAATGGACTATTTAGTGATGGAATATATCGAGGGGGAGACTCTCTCTGAAAGGATAAAGAAAGGATCGGTGCCGATTGAAGAGGTGCTGAAAATAGCGGGGCAGATTGCAGATGCACTCGATAAAGCTCATGGACAGGGTTTGATTCATCGTGATCTGAAGCCGGCCAATGTTATGTTGACCTCATCGGGGACGAAGTTGCTTGATTTTGGATTAGCAAAACTTCAGATTCATGACGGGCATATCGAAGGCGTTTCTGCCATTACCCAGACCACTCCACTTACTGGTACCGGGACTATCCTCGGGACTTTACATTACATGTCTCCGGAGCAGTTGGAAGGAAAAGAGGCTGATACCCGCAGTGATATTTTTGCTTTTGGCGTCCTGCTATACGAGATGGTTACCGGAAGACGAGCTTTTGAAGGTGGCAGTCATGCCAGTCTGATTGCCGGAATTCTGGAGCGTGAACCGGTATCGATCACATCAATCACTCCAATGACCCCGCCAGCTCTTGAAAGACTGATAAAAAAATGTCTCAATAAAAATCCCGAATCACGCTGGCAGTCGGTACGTGATCTGGCCGATGAACTTCGCTGGATTTCACAGTCCGGATCACAAATTGGTCTGCCTGCAGCTGTGTCGGCCAGGCGAAGATTTCGTTTTCGAGTAGCATGGGTTACTGGCACGATTGCCGGGTTGGCAGCCCTCTTTTTTGCCGGTCTTTGGTTTACACGGCCAATTGCAGATTTACCTGTTGTACGTTTCAAGATTAAAACAGCCACTGATCTCTCCGAGGTGGAATGGCCCCGGATTTCTCCTGATGGTAAAAATTTTGCCTTTCTTGCTACTAATGCTGACGGGGATAGAATGATCTGGATTCAACCCCTGAATTCCCTTGAAGCTTACCCTCTCGCAGGTACTGAAGGGGCCGGGAGGCCATTCTGGTCGCCTGATAGTAAATATCTGGCTTATATAATGAACCGAGGGCAATTAAAGAAAATCCCTGCTGCAGGAGGATCTGCCCAATTAATTTGTGAAACCAGCGGTGGGGCAGATGGTACCTGGGGGACTGATAATATCATAGTCTTTGATGGTGGACCGGGGGATTCCCTTCGAATGGTTTCCGCAACAGGAGGAACACCGACTGCAGTTTCAAGGATATATCGTGAAGAAGGGGAGACGATGCATGCGTGGCCCAATTTTCTTCCTGATGGCCATCATTTTCTCTACCTGGCAGAAATGGATGATTCTGTTAAAATTGAGGGTAAATATATGTTAAAAGTTGGGTCGATTGATTCTGATGAAACAACTTCTCTTTTTCCCATAGATGCCAGAGTTGAGTTCTGTAAATTGGGTTATCTCGTTTACTTCAGAGACAATATTCTTCTGGCTAGAAGATTTGACCCAAATTCACTTGAATTGCTTAGCGAAGGAATGCCCCTGACCGATCAGATTGGGGTAGGTGAAGCTGACAGAGCCGAATTTGGAGTCTCTGATAATGGTACTCTCTCCTTTCAGACAAATACTGCGGATGCTTTTGACAGGTTAGTCTGGTTTAATAGGGCAGGTGAAGAAATAGGTCAGGTCGGTGATCCGGCCGGTTACGAAGATTTTGATCTTTCTCCTGATGAATCAAGGCTGGCTGCTTCTGTCTGGGATGGGAAACAGGAAGATATCTGGGTACATGATATAGAACGAGATGTTTCAACCCGTGTGACTTTTGAAAATTCCAGTGACATTACCCCTCAGTGGAGTGCCGATGGAAATTACATCTATTATAGCAATAATGAGGGGAGTATCTTTAAAATATATAAAAAAGCAGCCAACAGTTTGGGAAAGGCTGAATTGATTTTCGGTAATGATTCTTTGCAAGCAGCCGCTACTTCTATTTCAAATGACGGGCAATGGTTGTATGGGCCGATTGTTAGGTCGGACTGGAATATTCAAAGAGTTAATCTCAAAGATACTTCACAAGTTGAAATGCTCGTTGCCACTCCATATCTTGAAAGGGATGCCCGTGTTTCTCCTGATGGTAAATATCTGGTTTATTATTCTAATGAGTCCGGTGAACATGAGATATATCTTTTGGAACTTAAAGAGGGTGGTAATCGATGGCAGATATCACCGGCTGGAGGCAGGTATCCTGAGTGGAGTAAGGATGGAACTACAATATATTATTTTAACCATGGTTGGGATATTATGGCTGTCTCTGTCTCTCTTAAGGATAAAATAGAAATTGGCAAGCCTGTAAAACTATTTAACAAACGATTAAATCTAAATGGCTTTGGGCGAACGCGATATGCCGTTACCAATGATAAAAATAAATTTCTTCTTAATGTCCCAATGGAAAGGTCGGGTGGGGGAGAATTTGTTGTGGTTCTTAACTGGCACAAAGAACTGGAAGTTAAATAAAGGCCATTATATTAATTAACTTCCAAAGTCCTCAATGTAATGAATATCACCTTCTAAAACTCCAGCCTCTTCACCTAATTTGGCTGATGCCGGATCATTAACGAAGAGATCGGCACGCTCCATTGATTCTACCGTAAATAGAAAGAAGACTTCATTTGGATCGTCGATACTGCACCAAAGATTTTCAAGATATAAACCGGCGATTTCGTGGGCATCTTTATGCGATGAAAAGATTTCAAACCATTTATCAAAATCTTTAACTCTATTTCGACAGAGCATGTAGGTCATTATTAGCCTCATAATATTATTTTAAAAATCTTTTATGAGATAATAGGGATTGAAATCATAAATTCCAATTTATCTTTTTAAATTTAAAATATTTCTACAAAATATTGATAAGATTTAAAATGTATTAAAAAAGCAGGTCGTTTAAAGCCTGCTTTTATATTACTAAGATTTACAATCTTCAGGTATAATCAAATTAAATAAATATTAAATGCTCTTGGCGCGTCTTTTCCTTCTGGAACCCTGACCAACGGATTTTTTTCTGGCCGGACGGTGCTTTTTAAAATTTGACCAAAAGGCATTTTCATTCTGAGAGTCATTCTTTTTAGTATCAGCCGGTTTTGTCTTTTTAGGTTTTGGAGCTTCATTCTTTGATTCCGGTTGAACTGAATCTTTTCTTTTAAAACCTTCTGGTATTGATTCATCCGGCTTTTTACCGAATTTTTCAGATGCCCTTTTTTTGAAATCCGGGCGTCTTGATGAGCGTTCTTCGAAACGTTCCCGATTAGAAGACTTTTTATCACTTGAGAATTCGCTTTTGAAGTCAGGGCGTTTTGATATTCTTTCTTCGGTAGGTTTACGATACGAAGGTCTGCCAGCAGGCTTTCTAAACGAAGGTCTATCATCACTTGATGAATCATCTGTATAATTTGTTTGTCTGGCTTCTTTCAAAAGGAGTTTTTCAGAGGGGAGAGTGGGAAGAGCAGAAAATGATAATTTCGTCTTCATGAATCTTTCGATACTTCTGATTGATCCTATTTGATTAGCATTGGCAAAAGAGACAGCATGACCGGTCTTTCCAGCTCGACCGGTTCGGCCAATTCGGTGGACATAATCTTCCGAGTTAGCCGGCATGTCGTAATTTACAACAAGTTCAATTCCCGTAACATCAATTCCGCGGGCAGCGATGTCAGTAGCTATAAGGATGTTGTAAATTCCTTTTTTAAATCCTTCCAGAGCACTTCGTCTTTGAGCCAAACTTCTATCAGAATGGATTTCTGCCGCGATAAAACCCATTTTACTTACTGTTGCTTTTAATTTGCTGGCCATTCGTTTGGTTCTGGTGAAAACAAGCACCGGGCCGGTACATTGTTTAAGCTGAACTGCCAGTAACCGGCTCTTGTCCTGATTTTTAATACAAAACATTTCATGGCTGATCTCAGTAGGGGTAGCGCCGGAACGATCTACTTCTATACGGGTAGGATTTTCCATGATACTATCCGCAATGGCTTCAATCTCTTTCGGCATGGTAGCTGAGAAAAGCATTGTTTGATGTTTTTCCGGAAGGGATGACATAATTTTTTTAATATCAGGAATAAAACCCATATCCAGCATCCGGTCAGCTTCATCCAAAATAAATATTTCTGTATTGCTGAGGCTGACAGTCTTTCTCTCGATGTGATCCATAAGCCGTCCGGGTGTGGCGATAATAATGCGAGGATTCTTTTTAAGAGTATTTCTCTGCACAAACATTGATGCGCCGCCGATCAAAACAACCGATCTTAAATTTGCTAAATTGATAAAAGATTGAAGTGATTCCTCCACCTGAATTGCAAGCTCGCGGGTTGGAACCAAAACAAGTCCGATTCCTCTTTTCATTTTTGACAAACGCTGTAACATAGGAATGCCGTATCCAAGAGTCTTGCCGGAACCAGTCAGGGCAAGACCGATAATATCATTCCCTTTGAGGCCAAGCGGTATCGATTCTAATTGAATCGGAGTCGGATTTGCAAAATTCAGCCGATCGATCCCTTTTAACAAGTTCGGGGCAATACCCAGATCATCAAATCCATTGTTTGGTCGTTTGGTCATTTTGTCATTTCTTCTACTAAAGTCATCTAAAGCAGGTTCCTGTAATCGTTGGTCTAAGTTCAAATAATCCTCTCTAAGTAATAAAGTTAATTGGGGGACATTAGACTCATGTCAATAAACCTTAAAATCAAAATTTGTCAAGAAAAAAGAATATTTAAGGTTAACAGCCATAATGGTGTAACATCGGGAATGAGAAAGAGTTCCGTACAAAGTAAGGTGATGCTATTAAGAGGAAATTCTATAAAATCAGCCATTTCGGATCAATTATTCCAATTTTAATGAAAAATAATCAAAATAAGACGATTATTGTGAAAATAACTGTAGGTTATATACAAAGTAACCGATATACTGAATAGTTAGTATTGATTTGAGTTAGACCTTATCCATAGTTTTGTCCTAAAACCACAATACACCGCTAAAGCTTAATCTCGAATTGATAGCGCAATCGTGCGCACTATATCATTATCTTGAAGTTATTGGAACAATGTTCGCTTCGGGATAAGCAAAAACGGAGTGTAGGATGAATATCTACATCGGTAACATGTCGTTTGATACGACAGAAGATCAATTACGCCAGGCTTTTGAAGCCTATGGTGAAGTCTCAACCGTCAATGTCATTATGGACAGAGACAGTGGCCGCCCGAAAGGATTTGCCTTTATCGAAATGTCTTCTAAAAATGAAGCTGTTGCTGCCATCAGTGGTATCAATGGCCAGGACATGAATGGACGGGCAGTGAATGTCAACGAAGCGAAACCTCGCGTCGAAGGCGGCAACCGCAAGTCATACTAAGTATGACAAAATGAAACCTGTGTCAAAAATTGGCTCGGGAATAGTTTTAAAAGAGACTGGTATTTACTGGTCTCTTTTTTTATTACTCGGATATTAGGCAGAGAATCGGCATTTGTCTAAAATGTATAGCTGCACTTTCTAAATAAATCACCTCTTCTGTATTGTTAGCTATTTGAAATCCTACGGGAGGTTTCAGGTATAGGTCCTTTTGATTCTCAGCAGACCAGGGGAGTAAGATGAGAATAAAGAGAAAGATCCCTGTTTTTATTATTTTACTCATGCTCTCCTCTCCTTATTGGAGATATTGGTAATAACTCTTTAAATGAATCTTAATAACCGAATGTGATTGAAACTACCCAGTGTATTATTAGCGCCAGACTACATCTCAAAGAACCAATAGTTTCAATTCTATTGTCCACAGTATGTTCTTTTTCCTTTCTAAATTTTTTATTTTATGCTGTTGACTGGTGTTTTCCTAATACACCAGCCAACTGCAATGTTAAAGTAAAGTCAGTCGAGAACTGTGAAGTCTCGATGACTACTTCCATATAATGAAAACCAGGTTAATTATTTTGAGCATATTTGCTCTTTTTGATATTTAATTCTACATTGCTATCATAAATCCGGAATTTTATTACTTTGGTTTGTGTTAGTAGGTATCGGTAAATTTGTCGTCGACACCTGCTAAGAATCGTTCTAACAGACTCTTTCTGCAGATCGGTTATATAAGCGATTTCCTCATACGTAAAATGTTCCCGTACCAACAGCAACAGGATCAAGCGGGGTTGTGGTTTGAGTCGAGAGATGGCTTCCTTCATATTCTCATTTGACAGACTTGGTAGTACCGACAAGACCCGGTTATCAATTGACACAGGTACAAAATTCCAAGTATCGATTACATTAGCTGCACTATATTCTCTGATATAATGGCCAAGCCAGCATTGTTGAGACTCGACTTCAAAAAGTTCTCTGGCAAGGATTCTGAAAAGCCATTTTTTTGTACAAACAGTATCAGTAGTATTCTTCCAGAGGGAATATGCTTTTGTAATTGTTTTCAACACCAGATTATCAGCAAGATTTCTCTGCTCTGTCAGCCTTAAAGCGGTTCTCCATAGGGCTTCAAGGTAAGGGAAAGTAGCTTCTTCAAATCTCTTTCGTTGTATTGACTTTAATATTCTCATAATTTACTCCTATAGAATTAGAAATAAAATTATTATATATTGGTTATTTATTCTGATGAGATTCGTATTGACTAACAAATTGCGGTTCTCGGTTCTTGATTTCACCTATAATTCGATTCCGTAATTTCGATGTAGTGATTCCTTCGTGATAACAGATACCAACTACAATTTCTTCGGCAGTGTTCTGTCCGATACCGGCTTTCCTCAACGAATTCATTATTTTGTACACTTGGAAAACCTCTTCCTTACCGGATCTCTTTGTTATCATAAGCATAAATTTGGCTCCCATTCTTAACCAATATTTACGATTATTGCTTGCACAATTAAACTAAGCGGCTACTTGAGGCAAAATCGTTTATTTTTTGTCAGCAATTCGATCTGGAACTGAAACAATCTATAAATGATCTCATCTTATCAAACTAAAGTGTATAGACAGAACTGCCCAATCAGTGTTGTGTTTAGCTATTATTTGCACTTAATATGCAAATAACGATCCAATATACCTGTACAATAATTGAAGTCAATCCTTCGAAGGATTGAAAAGAGAATTAATCCCTTAGATGGAGATTCTATTCTTAAATATTAGAGGAATTATTTTTGGATGTTCTAATCATACCCTCTGTGAGCGCAAAGCTAGCGAGTTCTAATCGAGTGTGCAGAGTCAGTTTTTCAAGAGTGTTATGAACGTGGCTCTTAACGGTATGAACTGCAATATTTAGTTCTCTCGCAATTTCTTTATTACTCATACCTCTTGCAATGAGATTAACAACCTCATGTTCACGTTTTGACAACTTTACTGCCTTCATTAAACGATCAGCTTTCCCACTTTTGACAGCATATTCCACAATATGAGAAAATAGGGAGTGAGTAAGAGATGGTGGTAGAACTTTTTTCCCTTGAGCAACGGACCTGATTGTATGCAGAAAATCATCTATGGTGGCATCCTTGAGAATGAATCCGGAAACGCCTGCTTTTACAAATTCGACAACCTCGGCTTGTACAGGCATGAGATCCATCACCACAATTTCTGCTTTTGAGTATTTATTCTTAATTTGCTCAGCAATTCGAAGGCTGTTCTGGCTTTTCAAACCCAGATCAAGGAGAACAACCTGTGGTTTGATTTTCCTGGCTTTTTCCAGAGCATCACCATTACCGGTCGAAGAAACTGCTTTGATATCAGGCTGCTCATTGAGCATGGCAGTAATACCTTCACGTAAAAGTCGATTATCTTCTATTAATAAAACACGAATCTTTATCAATTGTGGTTTCTCCGCATTTATGTTGATTGCTTAGTAATATTTAATAAGTATAAAAAATCTACAAGATTTGGTCAAGTAAAAAGTGGATTAGCTGAGTTCTGAAATGCTTCTGCCACAGATACTTCCCCTGTAAATCAATATTATATATAATCTATTTTAACTTACACAAAAATATAAATAGGCAATTAGCATAATTTTACGTATAATATTGCAAGACATAACGTTTCTATATTGATTGTTTTTCAAGACATGCTAATCCTTGTTAAATCAATGCTCAGGTGACTACAGCCCAATATTGCACACGTAAAGTCCCTTTAGAATCCGAATCAACATTCTATAACTGGATTGAAGTAAAAAGGAAGGTAAAATATGAGAATTTGTTTCATAAAAGATAAGTATTACTTCGTTTTTTACGACAATTCAAAAAAGGGGCTAA
>JBDRQG010000353.1:0-7003 GCA_043826475.1 bacterium | reverse complement strand
TCAACATCGGGTTAAGCAAAATAGTTGTTATTATAATTACCCTTGTCAAAATTATTTTCTTCATTGCCGGTTTATGGCTGCTGGCTAAATCGTTGAAATATGAAAATCATCCGGTTGGTAGAAATATTCTAGTATTTGGTAGTACTCTCGTAGTCGCTCTGGTAATTGCATCAAACGCACTTTCCAGAGATAATTGGGCGGAGTTTAAAACTCAGATAATAAGCTCTGACGTACAAGCCGGAACAAAAATTTACATTTCAGATCTGGCTAAAAAACAGGATGGAGATTCATGGGGAATAGTTATCGATCTTAATTCAGGGGCTGATAGAAAAAACAGTTTTAATGTAAAAGTGGGGGATGAGGAAGTTAAACTTGTAGGCGGGAAAGGAATCCTTTTGGATATGTTTTATCCCAAACCGACATACTTTTACTATTCGGAGTATATCCCGATCGGGATTGAAGAATACCGCCAATATGCAATAATTCCAGCTCAAGAACATTTTATTTGGCAGATGTTAGATAAAAATGGTTATCTTGATATCTCAGTCTCCATAAATGATGATTTAAACGAACCAAACAATTTTATAAATCTCTGGGGAAGATTATCAAACAATTCAGACTCCACCTTTATTCCGGGCATCAGATTTGTCTCTATTGAACGTTTTGTTCACCAGAATGACCCCCGAATCAGATATCCGGTAAAATTTGCTTCGGATTCTGCATTTTCATATTATATTAACCCCAGTGGTAAGATAAATGAAAACGATTTATCGCCATCACCCGGAATACAAACCGGGCGGTATAACATCTTTCTGATTCTATTTAAGAAAGATGGCGATTTTATTGTATATTGATTTAAAAAAGTAAGCGAGAATTTATGAATATTGGTTTGATAGGTATAGGCTACTGGGGACCGAATCTGGTCAGGAATTTTTCCGCACTCGATGATGTAAAAATAACAGCTGTTTGTGATTTGCGCTCGGAACGACTCGAAGCAATCAGGAAGCATTTTCCTGCTATAAAAGTATTCACTACTGATGCTAACGAGATTATTAACTCTCCCGATATTGATGCTGTTGCTGTTGTCACCCCGGTTTCAACCCATTTTCCCATTGGGATGGAAGTCCTGGCTAGCGGGAAGCATCTCTTTATTGAAAAGCCCTTTACTGCCACTGTTGAACAGGCAGAAAGAATGATCGAATTAGCTGAACAAAAAAATTTACGGATTATGGTCGATCATACTTTTCTTTATACCGGTGCGGTCGAAACGATGAAAAAATATATCGATAACGGCGAACTTGGCGAGCTTTATTATTTTGATTCGGTCAGGGTCAATCTTGGATTATTTCAGCATGATGTCAATGTTATCTGGGATCTGGCGCCGCACGATGTCTCTATCATGGATTATCTTCTGGATCGGGCACCTCGTGCCATATCTGCTACCGGAGTTTCGCATATCGATTCCGGGGTTGAAAATATTGCTTATATCTCAACTTATTATGATAACAATCTCCTCGGGCATATCCATGTCAACTGGCTTGCTCCGGTAAAAGTGCGTAAGACTTTAGTGTCTGGATCCAAAAAGATGATGATCTATGACGATATGGAACCTCATGAAAAAATTAAAATATATGATAACGGGGTCGAGATAACTGAGGACAAGGATCAAATTTATAACGTACTGATCCAGTATCGTACCGGGGATATGGTCTCGCCCAAAGTTGATCTTACCGAGGCATTAAAAAAAGTAACCCTTGAATTTTATAATTCCATTAATGAGAATCGGAATCCAAGAACCGATGGCCACGCCGGTTTAAGAGTGGTAAGAATTCTTGAGGCGGCCAATAAATCGATCCGTTCCAACGGACAGTTAATTGAGATAAAATAATATGGTTCCCAAAAAATATTTCATCCATGAGACCGCTATTGTAGAGACAGTTGCTATAGGTGAGAATAGCCGGATTTGGGCATTTTGTAACGTACAAAAAGGGGTTGTTCTTGGCAGTAACTGCAATATCTGTGATCATTGTTTTATTGAGAGTAACGTGACATTGGGCAATAATGTTACAGTTAAAAATGGCGTTTCTCTATGGGATGGGGTAACAGTCGAAGATGATGTCTTTATTGGCCCCCATGCTGTTTTTACTAACGATATCAGGCCGAGAAGCAAAGTCTATCATCAGGAAGTAGATAAAACCCTTATTAAGCAGGGCGCTTCTATTGGTGCCGGGGCAGTTATTGTAGCCGGTAATACAATAGGTCGGTATGCATTTATTGGCGCTGGTGCGGTCGTCACCAAAAATGTACCTGACTTTACCATCTGGTATGGTAATCCGGCAAAAATGCAGGGCTATATTTGTAAGTGCTCTAAACAATTAACTTTCAAAAAAGAAATAAAAAAAGTGGCACAAGGTGCCTGTACGTGTGGGATGGAATATGAATTGGTGGACGGGATTGTTATTTGTAAATCATGACAAATGAAAAGCTAAATCTCAAAGTTCTGGTTGTTGTTCTTACCTACAACGAAGGTGAAAAACTAAAGAATCTGATTTCTCAATTTCCGAACAGGCGAGATTATCAATTACTTTTCGTCGACGATGGCTCCACTGATAACACAACTCAATTTTTGTCAAACCTTGGTTTTACCGTCATTAAACATCAGGATAATCTGGGGGTAGGGGCAGGAATTCGAACCGCTGTCGGATATTGTCGGGAAAATGGTTTTGATACAATAGTTGTTATGGCTGGGAACGGAAAAATGCTTCCGGAAGAAATTCCCAGACTGATTGAACCAATCAAATGGAATCAGGCTGATTATATACAGGGATCACGCTATCTTCAGGGAGGGGAGAGTCCCAATTTACCCTTGTTTCGTCATCTGGCTATCAAGCTGTTTACCTTCTTTATAAATCTAATCCTTGGATTCAAAGGAACAGATATCACCTGTGGCTTCAGAGCCTATAGGCTTTCGATTCTGGACAATCCTGAAATTGATATTGATCAGGAATGGTTAGGACGCTATGAAATGGAGTATTACCTTCATTATAAAGTTATTAAAAACGGTTATCGAGTTGTTGAAGTTCCTGTTTCTATGGTCTATCCTGAGAATCAAAAAGACTACTCCAAAATTAAACCATTTATTGGCTGGTGGTCGATGATCCGACCCTGGATATTTTTAACTCTCGGAATAAAGAAGTAAATTGAGCTTGCCTTGCAAGTTGTTGTATTGTAAGGCGTTACATCCAGTATAATTAAATCATCTTTTCCCGTTAAAGTTCAAACTTGACTTCAAATGAGACTCAGAATATCGTAATCAGTAAATGGAGTTCCTATGGTAAAAAAATTGTTATTAGCCTTATTTCTTCTGATTCTGCTTATAGGGCTGAGCTATGTAAAGATTGTCAGAAAAAGTGATCAAATAAATAATGCTTATACCAAGGGTAAAATTGAATCGGAAGATCAGCTCAGTCGGGTTGAATTGGATAATGATTCTCTAAAAGATATGATTATTCAGAAAGAAAAAGATTTTAAAGACTCCCTCTCAAATCAGGAAATTGCTTTCATTGCAATAACAGATTCATTATGTTCCTATATCGATTCGCTGGGATCCACTGTTGCGGATTTACAGAATATATTAAAATCAAAAGAATCTCAGCTTGCTCAGGCTGTAAGTTCAAGCAAATCAACAAATACCAAAAAAACAATTAGCCTGCATGAGCAGATTCTAACCGCTTACAAAAATAAGTACCGATCATTACCCTCTGACCTCTCTGACTATGAGAGGAAGGTAGCGATATCGGAAATCAGGGATGAGACCGCTCGCCAGTATAAAATAACCGTGGCAGAATTGAACAAGTTGCGTTCCGATAATAATATAGATTTTTAAGGAATATTAATATGGGTTCGGAAGAATTCAAATACGCTGAAATCTTAGTCGATAGGCTGTTTTTGGAATCTTTCGCTAATGAACAGTCACCATATTATAGCGATAATAAAATCATCTTTTCTCGAAAAAATCTTGATAAAATACGATCTAAGCTTAAATGGCACATTGGGCACTCCCTTTCAAAAAGACAGAAGCAAGTAATCAAACAGTTTCTCAAAGGAAAGACAGAAAGAGAAATTGCCAAAGTTTTAGGTGTGACTCAACAGGTAGTACATATTTATAAACATAGGGCTATCAGAAAGTTACATCGAGTTCTGGTAACTTAGGTGTATGTCAAGCTGCTTATTAGTGAGGGGAATAGTGTATGAAACAACCCTCAGTGAGTGTAAGTACCTTTTGGTTGGTTGCTTACGCCAGGAATACCTTGTAAGGAGGTGATATCTCTCAATAAGGACATCCCTATATAGCCTCACCGCTATTTAATCAGTAAATAACATTCTTTTTTTGCGGTTGAGGGGGACCGAAAAAGATAGGGAGTGTGCTATGCCGAAGAGGATTGAAGAGAAGAAGTTCGCAAGCCTTGGAGAAAAGGACTGTTGGCATCCATATAGTCTACAAATGCTGCAGCCGTCAAAGTTTACCCATGTTGTGGGTAAGATTCTCAAAGGACGTTATATGCTGGTGTCGTCGCGGATTAACAGGGGTTTTCAAACAGGCTCCTGATAAGTTTAAATTTAGGTTGATTTGAGAGATATTTGAATAATTCCTGACGATAAAGCGTTGAACTTCCAAAAAATAACGGGATTCAATTTGAGTCCCGTTTTTATATATATGAGTTTGAATTGTTTAAGTTGACCAATTACCACAGGTAGTTAAATTCAGAATCGCTGTAAATTATTTTATAAATTTTTAAAACAATTTACTATTTGGCAAGTATAATGTTTGAACTATGAGAATGACAATTATGATATTTCGACAGACTATAATTTTACTCATCCTTTCTGCAGTAATTGGCCTTGCAGCAAATTATATTTCTCCCAATGGAATTGAGCTTATTGGAAAATATCGTGATATTTCCAGTGGAAATGAGCCAATTATTCCTCCTAATGCTGAAGCGGGTGATCCCTCTTTTATTGCTCTGGATTTAGCTGAGCTGGAATTTAACAGGGGGGAGGCACTCTTTGTTGATTGCCGGGAGCCGGGAGAATTCGAATGCGGGACAATACCGGGAGCTATTAATATTCCATTTGATGATTTGCCCGATGAAAATCTTGAGCAATATCTCGACTCCACTTTAGGCTTTATAGCGAAAGATCATAAAATAATTACATTCTGTTCCGGTGATGAATGCGATTTATCGCTGCACTTAGCCAGAAATTTAAAAGCTTTTGGCTACACCAACATCTTTATCTTTTTTGGCGGGGCGAGGGAGTGGGAAAATTTTGGTTTGGAAGTTGAAAGGAGGGTCGATTGCGGCAAATAATTGACAATGATTATCTGACCATGCTAGTTAGATTAGTTGTCGGAATCACCTTTATCTGGGCTTCAATTTATAAAATAATTGAGCCAGGTGATTTTGCCAAATCAATTTGGTTCTACCATATGGCTCCGGGGAATATAATCAATCTTTCAGCGATAATTTTACCCTGGTTGGAATTGATCTGCGGTGTCTGTATAATATTTGGGATTTTTTACCGGGGCTCCATTGTATGGATCAATGTTATGATGGTGGTCTTTATAATAGCTTTGACTTCTGCGGTCATTAGGGGACTGGATATTGATTGTGGTTGTTTTAAAGCGGCCAAATCATCTGGTGGATCTACCCTGAATTCTCTATTGGTTGATTTAGGATTAATTATCCTTACGATTCAACTATGGCTGAGCCGCTCAAAAAAATGGATGCTCTCAAAATCCTAATTAGGCAAAATTCGGGGTGTTATCAGGATTATCAAATCCTTAGTCGTCTTCTCTTCTTTTTTTGATGTAAAAAGTAGTTTACCCAGAATCGGAATATGTCCGAGCAGCGGAACTTTATATACGTTCTCTATCATATCCTCTTTGAGTAATCCACCGAGGGCAATTGTTTCACCCTCATTAACAGTAATTGATGTCTGAATTGAACGGGATGTAGTAATCGGTTTCTGACTATCTATGGGGCCGGTGTAGCCTATGATATCTTCAACTTTGGGAAAGACTGTTAGTGTAATTCGGCCATCTTCGTTGATACGAGGAGTTACTGTCAGAGATATTCCAACCTCTTGATCCTGAAAAGTAACAATATCAGAAGTTGCTGAACCCTCGGTAAATCTGTTTATCGTAGCAATTGGGATAATAGTCTCAATCTTAATTACAGCTTCATGATTTTCAAGGGTAGTAATACGAGGATCGGAGATTAATTTGCTATTTCCGGTTTGATCAAGAAGATTCAAAACCAGACTCATTTGACCAACAGTCAGAGTAGACCATGTCCAGCTTTGATTATTTGGATCGAATGTACCTGAACCGGAAGTGCCGGAGGATCCCTCTTCTGAAGATCCTGAACTTGATTCGCCTAACGCGGCAGATAGTGATGTGGGCCAGGAAAATCCAATCTCAGATTTACTATCAAATTGTGATTCAATAATTTTTGCTTCAATAGATATTACTCGTTCAGGTTGATCTATTTTATCAATAAGAGCAACCATCTCATTTACAACATGGGGGAAATCAACCAGCAATACCCGGTTGGCAGTATAACTTCCTGATTGAGATTTAGTAACTTTATCTAATACAACAATTTTCCCCTTGGTTGATTTGATCGGCTCCAGAGCAGCAACGGCTGTTGCCGGAGTGAGATATTTTAGAGTGACAGATCTTGATTCAAGTTCGCCGGAAGCAAAGTTTTCATAGGGTTTTACAACAATTATATCATCTTTAATATAGAAATTATATCCCATCGGACCTAAAATTGTCTCCAGGGCGGTGTTGATATCCACATCATCAAGGCGCAGGCTGATTTCACCGGAAACATCCCCTGATATAACCAGATTCAGGTTGTGCTGTTTGGCAATCATGTTAAGCACTGTTGCCAGAGGAACTTCTTCCAGATCAAGGGTTAATCTTTTTTCAGGATCGATA
>JBDRQG010000352.1:0-5012 GCA_043826475.1 bacterium | reverse complement strand
CAGCCAGGGCAAAGATTCTTGTCTGTCCCGGTTTGCCATCGATAGCATGATTAAACGAGCAAGCCAGTTCACAGGTACGACAGCCGGTGCATCGATCGGGGTTTACTACAAAACGTTTATTCATTTGGCTGCCTCCCGATTCCATTGGGCGATCCTTCCCATTGTTAACGCCGTCTCATTCCGATGGCAGTCATCACAGAGATCAAAATAATCACGCGGGATATTCCGATCCTTGCTCAGTTTATCCGCAAACTCGGTTGTGATTGTAAGTTTTCCGCATTTACTACATTTTATTCTTTCAAACAGCTTGCCCCAGATATCACGTTTAACTCCCCGATCATTGTAGAGAATAAAACCGGTCGGACAGCATTGGGCACAAGCCAAACATCCCACACAATCGGCTGGAGCTTCATTAAGGGGAGGGGCGATTACTTTTCCATGTCCCCGCCCTACAGTAGAAATAGCCGAGAAACCCATATGATCACAGATACGAGTACACAAAGCACAGAGGATACAATCATCCCCGTTGGGGATAGTTTCAAAGCTGGTTTTGCTGATGCCATGCTCTGCAGCAAGTTTTTGGATAACAGTAGAATTGGGATGGCGGGCTAAATACAAATCCATTAATGTTGTTCTGATTTCATTCACTGTCTCCGAATGAGTTTGAACAATCAAACCATCTTCGACAGGGTAGAGGCAGGAGGTTACATAATTTTTCCAGCCCTTCCATTCCTTTTTAGTAATTTCAACCGTGCAAAGTCGGCAGGCGCCGAATGCTTCCACCGAGTCATGCTGGCAGATAGCAGGAACTTTGATGCCCTCGCGATTGATTATCGCAAGAAGCATCTCGCCCTCTTCAGCCATCACCACTCGGCCATTTATAGTAAGCTGAACCATCATCTTCTCCTATATAACCTCAATAGCGCCACGAGTACAAACAATCTTACAAGCGCCGCATGACGAACATTTTTCCTGATCGATTTTATGAAGCTGATGAATACTGCCCGAAATTGCATCATAAGCGCACACAGGCTTGCAGGCAGCGCACCCGTCGCACAATTCATCAACAATGACATATTTTATCAACTCGCGGCAGACTTTGGCCGGGCATTTCTTATCACGTATATGAGCCAGATATTCATCGCGGAAATATTTGATCGTGCTTATAAAGGGATTAGGACCCGATTTACCCAGACCACAGAGGGAAGAGGTAATAATCACATCGGAGAGTTTTTCCATCCTCACCAGATCTTCTTCGGTTCCATTGCCGGCAGATATCTTTTCAATCATTTTGTGCAGTTGGAAGAGACCCTCCCGGCAGGGAGTACATTTCCCGCATGATTCCTCGATGAGAAAATTAAGAAAATACTTAGCCACATCCACTACGCAGGTTTGATCATCCATGACAATCATTCCGCCTGAACCCATCATCGAATCCGCTTCGGTCAGAGTATCAAAATCAACTGCGAGATCGAGTTTCTCCTCAGGTAAGCATCCACCAGAGGGGCCGCCGGTTTGGACAGCTTTAAAGGGACGATCATCGAGAATACCACCACCACCAATATCATAAATAATTTTCCGCAGGGTTGTCCCCATGGGAACTTCAATAAGACCGGTATTGCGAACTTTGCCTACCAATGAGAAGGCTTTAGTGCCGGTGCTCTTTTTAGTTCCGATACCAGCAAACCACTCACTCCCCCTGTCAATAATAACGGGAATATTGGCATAGGATTCAACATTGTTCAGAACGGTAGGTTTATCAAACAGACCTTTAAGGACCGATCTGACATATTTGGCACGCGGCTCACCAACTTCACCGGCAACCGATTTCATCAGTGCGGATGATTCTCCGCATACAAAAGCCCCACCGCCACGACTGATTTTCAGATCAAATGAAAAACCGGTTCCAAGAATATTTTCACCCAGCAGGCCATGCTCTTTGGCTTGGTTGATTGCTAACTGCAGATTTTCCACAGCCAGGGGATATTCTTCACGAACATAAATGTATCCTTCATGAGCACCAACTGCAAAAGCGGCAATAGTCATTCCCTCAAGAACCGAATGCGGATCACCTTCCATGATAGAGCGATCCATAAAGGCACCCGGATCACCTTCATCACCGTTGCAGATAACATAGTGGGGGAAATCATCAGATTTAGCGCAGGTTGCCCATTTGCGTCCAGTCGGGAAGCCGGCGCCACCACGACCGCGAAGACCTGACTTGGAAACCTCATCAATAATCTCATCCGGTTTCATCTTTGTCAGGGCTTTGACAACTGCTTTATAACCGCCGTGAGCAATGTAGTCTTCAATCCGATATTGATCGATTTGACCCAAATTACGAAGGGCAATTCGCTGTTGATGCGAATAAAAAGGAATATTTTTATAGCTCTCTATTTTGTGTCCATTGCCCGGATCATCATACAGTAACTTATTTACGACATCATCTTTTATAATAGAAGCATCAATGATGCTCTCAACATCTTTTGGTTTTACTTTGGTATAGAAAGTTCCTCTGGGCTCTATAACAACCAGAGGTCCCTGTTCACAGAAACCATGACAGCCGGTCTCTTTGAGAGCTTCAATCTTGAAGCCTTTTATTTTTTTCTCTTTCAGTACTTTTCTGAATTCTTCAACAATTTTAGCCGCACCATTGGCAAGACATCCGGGTCCACAGCAGACCATGATTTTTTTAGTATGCTTCTTTTCAATTTCAATTAGATCTTTGCGCAGAGTCGTTAATTGGGCTGGGGATTTGATTTTCATTTCTTTCCCCCCTTCAAGAGCTTGTTGGTACCGCTGATTTTAACCGATCCATGATAATCTTTATTAACGATTACAACCGGTGCCATTGCGCAAGCTCCCACACAATTGACTATTTCAATCGTGAATTTCATGTCTTCGGTTGTTTCACCAGCTTTTATATTAAGTTTTTTCTCCAGTTGTTCAAGAATTTGTTTGGCTCCCCTGATATGGCAGGTTGTTCCCATGCAGACTCTGATAATTCGGTCACCTTTGGGTTTCAGGCTGAAGGCATTATAAAAAGTAGAAACCGAAAATACTTTGCTGAGCGGGACATCGAATGCATCAGCCGTCTGCTTAAGCGCATCACAAGGGAGATAATTGAATTCCTTTTGAATATCCTGCAATACTGCAATCAAAGATTGCGGATCGCGCGGATAGCGGTCAAATATTTCAGGTAATTTACTTAAGTCGTGATTCATACGGAGTCCTTCTGTCCAAGAGTTTCAAGGGCTAAATCATATCCTTCCTTGAGAACTCTTAAATTCAATTCCAGCATCTCTTTTTTCTTACCTAATTTTTCTTTTAAGGTTTCAGTAACAGTATCCAGACTGACGACATTTGATGCTCCGACAAATGCCCCCAATACGACAATATTGGTTGCTTTGGCATTACCGGCCAACATGGCCATCTCATTTCCCGGAACAAGCAGTTGCGTGAAATCTTTCCGGTCGCTGACCACGTTGATCAACGAACTGTTAACGATAAATAATCCCCCTGGTTTTACAGTAGGTCCAAATTTATCAAACGAAGGCCGGTTAAAAACACAAATACACTGAGGAGATGTAACGATAGGGGAGCCGATTCGCTTATCGGAAATTACAACTGTACAGTAGGCCGTCCCACCGCGCATCTCCGGACCATAGGATGGTATCCAGGCGACCTGTTTTCCCTCTTTGATGCCAGAATAAGCTAGCAATTGTCCGGCCGTCATTATACCCTGTCCGCCAAATCCGGCAAAGGTTACTTCATATTGTCCCATTAGATCCCCTTCTCTTTTTCAGGATCCTTGAAACATTTCAATTCATAGTACGGAATCATTGTTTTCGCCAGCCATTTGGTTGCTTCTTCAGGTGTATAACCCCAGTTGGTTGGGCAGGTGGATAAGACTTCCACCATAGAAAAACAACGTCCTTCAACCTGGTATTTGAATGCTTTATAAATAGCCTTTTTGGCTTTCAATATATGCTGTGGATCATGTACTGAAACTCGCTCAATATAAGATGGTGTAACCAGTGCTGATAATAGCTCAGACATTCTTATAGGATAACCGACCTGATCCACATCTCTACCCATTGGGGATGTGGATGTTTTCTGATTTGGCATAGTTGTCGGCGCCATCTGGCCACCGGTCATACCATAGATAGCGTTATTGACAAAAATAGTTGTAAACTTTTCACCTCGATTAGCAGCATGGATAATCTCACCCATACCAATAGATGCCAGATCGCCGTCACCCTGATAAGTGAAAACAATCATATCCGGCCGCATCCTTTTGAATCCCGTGGCTAAGGCCGGAGCGCGGCCATGAGGGGCTTCCATAAAATCACAATTTATATAATTATAAGCCAGCACCGAACAGCCTACCGGAGCAACCCCGCAGGTTTTATCACGAACACCAAGTTCATCCAGAGCTTCAGCTACAAGACGGTGGATGATCCCATGCGTGCACCCGGGGCAATAGTGAGTGACAATATCATGCATCGCTTCCGGACGGGAAAATATTACATTGGTACTATTTGACATTGGTACCTCTTTTCTTTTTCCCGAGAGCATTTGCTTTCTTCTTTGGTTTTAATAATTCCATAACTTTACTTTTAACTTCTTCGGGAGTGGGAACAATACCGCCGGTTCGACCGAAAAATTTAATCGGTTTCTCTCCGAGAATGGATCTTTCTACATCTTCCAGCATCTGGGCGGTACTCATTTCAACCGTCATTACTGTTTGAATATTCTTTTTAATCGCTTCGTTTTTGAGTTCTTTCATTGGGTAGGGGAAGAGGCTGATAGGTCGAAAGAGTCCAACAGAAAAACCTTCGTTTTCGAGTTCATCAATAACCGTTTGGCAGATACGCGCCATAGTCCCATAAGAGACAATCAATATTTTATTTTTGGCATTAACCTTATAGAGTTCGTAGCGGACTTCTTCACTAATCATCTGCTGGTATTTTTTTTCAAGCAGCCAGCAATTATCTTCCAACTGATTTGGG
>JBDRQG010000351.1:0-2222 GCA_043826475.1 bacterium | reverse complement strand
CTCCCCATTAGTTTTTTTCAGTAACAATCATTGCAACGTTGCGGTTTTTATCAGTCATGTATTCATTAGCGACACGTTCAATGTCCTGAGCGGTGACTTTATTGATTCGGTCCAGTTCACGGAACATCTCGCGCCAGTTGCCCCACCTGGTTTGATAGGCGGCTAACTGGAAGGCAATGCCATTATTGTCATCCAACTGATTAATAAAATTAGCTTTAGCACGGGCTTTGATTTTTTCAACTTCTTCAGCAGGGATTAGTTCTGTCCGAAGTTTTTCAACCTGGCTGAAAATTTCTGTCTCAAGCTCTTCATTACCGTGTTCAGCAGCAGCCATAGCATAGACAGCAATCATTGTCGGATATTTATCACCGGGGAAACCAGTAAAGGCGCCGACATTCATAGCTGCCTTTTTCTCTTTAATCAAATCCTTATATAACAATGATGTCCGTCCCTGGCCAAGATAATCAGCCAGTGCATCAAGAGCTGGACGATCCGGGTGAGTAGCATCAGGGACATGCCAGCCAACAATATAAAAAGGCTGGGCCGGATCCTGTAAAACCAGGCGGCGTTCCGCGTTCTGTTCCGGTTCAACTGTGGCAAGACGTTCCGGAGCTGGGCGATAGGGGATACGTCCCCAGTAATCTTCAGCCATTTTGATGACATCTTTAGTTTTTACATCACCAACAATGGCAACTACCAAATTTGATGGTGTATAATACTTATCAAAAAATGCTTTCGCTTCCATGCGGGAATAATATTGAATATCGGACATGTGGCCAATACCAGGAACTCCATAAGGATGAGCTTTGAATGACATGCAGAGGAACTCTTCGATAAGTTTTCCGATCGGGCTCGATTCGGTTCTCATCCGGCGTTCTTCAGCCACAACATCCCTTTCCTTGTACATCTCTCTTAGAACCGGATTAAGAAATCTTTCCGATTCCAGCGCCATCCAGAGTTCAACTTTATTTGAGGGAAGACTGAAGAAATAGACGGTTTCATCGGAGGAAGTAAAAGCGTTCAGCCCTACGCCCCCTTCACGCTCAATAACATTGCCGAACTTGTTGGGTTCTACCAGCTCATAAGAAGCTTCACGGGCAGCCTCGTAATCTTTGGTGAGACTTTGAATTTTAAGGGTATCGGCAAAGCGGCCTTTATTGCGTTCATCTCTTAACTGCATAAAGATTGAGTCTTCAACGGCAATTAATTCCAGCTCTTTGTCAATATCTTTTGAGCCCAGACTTTTGGTTCCTTTAAAAGCCATATGCTCAAACATATGAGCCAGCCCGGTGTAACCTTTGGGATCATCGGCTGAACCGACATTGGAATAGGTTACAAACGATACTACCGGAGCGTCATGGCGTTCCATCACCAGGACTTTAAGTCCGTTTTTCAGGGTATGCTCGGTGACGGCACTTTCCAGTTCTGAAAAATCAAAAGCAGAAATGGCGGCAGTCAGTCCCAGCATCAGACAGACCAGCATCAATACCGATCTGGCGATTGCATTTCTCATGTTTTCCTCCAACTTAATGAAAAAATGTAGTTATCTGTATCTTTGCGAATTAACATGCTGAACGAAGCCATGTCAAGCCCTTACTCTATCGGAGTTTAATTGTTGGGTTTTGAGAATATAATACGAAATTCAGCTTTTTTAGTAATCGATTACGCATTCCATAAATCATACAGCAACATTTTGTTATACTCGTTTAGTTAAGAACGGGAATTGAAAAGGTTTGGATATCTTTGAGCATTTAATTTCCCATCATATTTATGTGGCTGGCAGACGCCCTCGTCTGCTGCTTCTTATTAGCATCACATTTTATTTGAAACGTTTGACATAGGTATAAACGTCTATTATAATAGCAACAGCACTCAAATAAGCCAAAGATGATCTTTACCGGGGAGTAAAGCGGCTTGATTTATGGGAAGGAAATGAGGGTATAATTGTATCAAATATATAGATAATATAAGTTTAAATTAGATAACGCTTTATAGAAAAGGAGGAGTTGTGAAGATTGTAAAATCATTAATTGGAGTGATAATATTTATAGCGGTATTTTGTTGTATCGCAGGTAAATCCTTGGCAACGCAGGAATCACTCTTGCCTCTTACTTGTAAGATTGAGCCATTAGAGTATGATGTAAACAGCGGTCAACTTAGTGTTGAAGTGAAGTTCTCAAGGACTAAAAGCAATTGGCCAAGCTGCAAATGTGATATGGTTT
>JBDRQG010000350.1:0-3078 GCA_043826475.1 bacterium | reverse complement strand
GATTGCCGCTTCCGAAATTTTCTCCGGCAACTATTATCCCGGCGCCGTTAAGCATCTGAGGGAATTTTTCATCCAACCCCTGTAAAACTACACTTGAGAGTTTTTTCTCATCGGAGATATTATCATAATCAGGGATGATTTTATCAGTTGTGATATTATCACCAAGGACTATCAGCGTTCCGGAAATATTTTTCATTTTGATGCGCTTTCCTGTTTATGCCGCACTTCAGGTGCTTTTTTATAATTCTTGAGTTCAGCCAGATTTAATTCTTTCATAAAAGGATTGACCGCCTGCCATCCGGTATGTCCTGTTTTTCTGTAATGTTCAAGACGGCGAATATTTACTTCAGCAAAGATGGGATCAATATCGACAGTAAAACAGGTTCTGCCAGTCTTTTCGCAGCTTATCAAAGTAGTCCCGGAACCGGCAAAGAAGTCGGTAACGATGTCCCCTTTAATAGATGACGCTTCAATAATCCGGTCAATTGCTTTCAGCGGTTTCTGGGCATAACAACCGCCTACATTTTCCCGCATCCGATAAAATACCTGCTGAATATCAACCCAGACATTGCCGGGACGTATATTTTCCGAACGGCTTCGCTCAATATTTTCGGTCCTTTTCCCTCCGACCTCTTTGTAGTAGCCCCGTAAGATTTTTGGAATATCGGTATATTGAACGGTGAATTCGGGTTTCCCTTTGGTGTAATAAAGCAACTCCTGACGAACAGCCATCCAGTTTTTCTGAGTTCCATAACCGCGCTGATTGCGCATGGTAATAAAGGATCGGGATTTGAATCCTGTCTCGGCCATCATGGTCATAAACTGGGGTAATGGCTGATAATGATCATTCTGATCGGCTCCCAGCCAAACATACAGTGATGAATCTTTATCCAAAAATTCCCAGCAATTATTTATCCATAACCGGCACCAATCAATAAATTCCGTTACCGAACGTTCTTCGAACATAATCAGATTATATGGAGGATCAAAAACCGCCAGTGAAGCCTGTTTTTTATCAAAAATTTCCTTTAAAAATGAATAATCAGTCGCATCCCCGCACGCCACTTTGTGGCCGTTTTGTTGATCATACCAGATTTCACCAGGATTTAAACGGCAATACGGCAATAGTTTTTTTCTAATATCTGATGATTCCAGATCAAGTCTTGGCAGCAGTTCCTTAAGCATGGGGGGAAAGAAATAAAGCAGGCTCTCCGGTTCAACAAAAACAGTTGGAGGATTAAAAAAAAACCGGACTTAGGTTCAGACCAGCTTATAAAATCATGTAAAATCAGAATTAAAAAGCAACCCAGGTAACAGTAGTTATAAGATGATAGTATTTATGAAAGCCATTATACCAGATACAGGTATGAAATTGATAATGCTTTGAAAATTTATAGCCGCCCCCAACTATCAATCTTAATTTTCTATCAAAATCTAAACCATCATAATCATTATCAAAAAAAGGTATAAAACTGAATCCAATATTGAAATAAGGCGACTTGCCAGTAGAATTTAAGTAATGAAAGTAACCAATCCCAGCAAAATTATATATACTATATCCATCATTCACTTTTTTTAAAATCATATCCCTTTGAAATACGATCATATTTCTTTCATTCCAACCATAGCCGATCAGAAAATCAAATCCTAACCCAAGCTTGGAATCATCGAAATTTTCAGTATTACTTGTTGAGAATGAACCCAAACCTAATCCCCCGCCAACTCCAATCACAAATCCTTTGCGGGAATCATCCATTGTTATTGCTTTTGATTCAACGTGGATAAATTGTAAGGCAATTACTAAAACAAGCAACCAACTCTTCATTTTAAAACTACTTTCAATTACGCCTCCTTTAGAAAGCCACGGCTGAAATCGTAATTAAAAACTGGCTGTGATTATAATCATAATAATAATCACTCGTTTTACCAAATGATAGGCTGGAATATACCTGTACATGTCTGGCGAATTCATAACCGCCACCAACTAACATGCCAAGGCCATAATCATTGGAGTCATAATCTGAATCCAACGATGACCAGTCCTGAAAGCCCAACCCACCGGTAATAAAGAATGATTTCCCCTGTTGACCAAAATAATGATAATATCCTACGCCAGAGAAACCTTGAACAAGATTGATGCTCCCTCCAAAAATCGTAGCTTCACTATAAGTAATTCCATCCCTTAGAAAGACAATCATGTTTTGTTCATCCCAGGCATAACCAATTAAAAAATTAAGAGCCACACCGGAATTATCCATATCAGTAGAATTTGGAACATCTATGGAGACTTTCGCAACCGGACCAAAACCCAGTCCTCCCCCAAGTACAAAACCCTTTCTCATTCCATCAAAGGCGTTTGCTGATGCTGATAACATCAGAATAAGAATTGACACAACCACTACTGACTTTTTCATAAGACCTCCTGTTAAATTAGATTTATTAGTATAATAAAAGAAAACTCTAAAATCATTAGAAATTATGTACTTATCAATTAAATCAGGCATTTCCATGTTGCACATCTCCCCTTGATTGCCGTAACTCGCTGAATGTTAACATATTGTTAAAAATTATTAATTATTTTAAAACTCCCTCTTGGCAGGGGCTGAAAATATACTTATTATATAGGACTATGGCAGACAAAATGATATGGGCTCCCTGGCGAGCCGACTTTATTCTTAATAAGAAAGAAAAGGGATGCATTCTGTGTAATCGCATCAAACAGAAAGATACTGTCCAAAATCTGATTGTATACCGAGGGGAAAAAAATATTGTCATCCTCAACAAATTCCCTTACAACTCCGGCCACATAATGGTCTGTCCCATAAGGCATATTGGTCAGCTTGAAAAACTTACTGAAGAAGAAGGGAACGAATTTTTTAAGCTTACGCGTCTGGCAGTTAAAGTTCTCAAGAAAGCCCTCAAACCCCATTCTCTTAACATTGGTATGAATCTTGGTAAATCATCAGGGGCTGGAATCCCGGCTCATCTTCATATGCATATAGTACCACGCTGGACCGGTGATACAAACTTTATGCCTATAATCGGCAAGACCAATGTTGTCTCGGTGCCATTGGAAAT
>JBDRQG010000349.1:0-3680 GCA_043826475.1 bacterium | reverse complement strand
CATCGATTATTCTATCTGGTTCAACTGGAATGCTGGAAGTAAATCTCTTTTCCCTCAGGGAGTTTCCGGGAAGGTTGATATTCCTGTTACTGAGAGCGGAGGAATTGATCTTAAAAAAGTAACCTCAGGAGAGATTACCATCGGTCCGATTGATATTGATACTTTGGATTTTTCAAATATAAATAAGCTGACAGACCTGCTTATACAAAAATTGAAAGAGAATAGCAATTTCCCGCAGCCAAATATGGCTAATATGGCTATTCCCATATATCGTCAGGGGGAATTTGCTAATCTCTTTTATCTGGGAGCCGACAGTGATCGCGCCTACAGTGATGATGATATCTCTTTAGCTAAACTGGTAATATCCCAGGCTGCTCTGCTTTTTGAAAAAGAACTTTCGCTTCTTAACTCAACAAGATTGCTGACTATGGGAAATATGATTTCTGAAATATCACATGATTTAAGAAAACCCCTGACTTCAATAAAAGGAACCTTGCAAGTATTGAGAATGAAGCACCCTGAGATATCCGAACAGTCAGAGCTTTTTAAGTCAACCGAAGAAGAAATCCATCGCCTTAATGATCTTGTGCGTGAATTAGTAGATTTTTCAAATCCTAATAAATACCAGACCGAAAAGCTTGATCTTAGGAGTGTTGTTGACAGAGCAGCGGAATTGATTGGTCCGGATTTGAGGAAATTAAAAATTGATTTTGAGTCAGATTTTGAAGATGTCAATTGGGACTGCATTGTTAACAGAAATCAGATTCTGGAATCCCTTCTTAATATCTTTTTGAACGCTATCGATTCTATGCCCAATGGAGGGAAGCTCCGAGTAGAAGGTCTGGTGGAAAAACCTGACCACAAAAAAGTCGATTACCTTGCTATTCGCATAATAGACAACGGGATGGGCATAAAAAAAGAGAATCTCTCCCGGATATTTGACCGCTATTATACCTCAAAAGATACCGGAACCGGACTCGGTCTGGCTGTTGTAGAAAGGGTCATATCAGCCCATAATGGAACTCTTAAGGTCGATTCCAAAGAAGGAGAGGGTACAACATTTACCCTATATTTCCCCTTTGGATCAATTTAATACTGCACTATTTTGCTAAAAAACCGCAACTATTTTGTAATTCCTACTTGATTTACGTTCACAAATGCCGATAATTAAGGCAACTAAGCGATTAAACTATGATAAAACCAAAAACAAAAATATTAGTAATAGATGATGATCCTAAAGTTGCCTGGATTTTAAGCGAAGGGCTGGCGGCAAAATATGAGTTTGTTTCGGCTCGCGATGGTATCGAGGGTCTTCAGATGGTCTCCACCGAAAAGCCTGATCTTATTCTACTTGATATAAAAATGCCGGGCATGTCCGGTATTGAAGTACTTGAAAAACTGAATAAATTAGATGAACGCCCTGAGGTAATTATGGTCTCCGGTCACGGGGATACGAATTATGTGGTAGATTCCATTAAACAGGGGGCCGCTGAATTTGTTAACAAGCCCTTTGATGTTCAGGAAATCGAAATCCACATTAATGGCGTTCTTGAGCGAAGCAGCCTCAAAAAAGAGGTTCGCGATCTTAAAACCGAACTGGATGTAAAAAGCGATTGGGTAAACTTTGTCGGCGACTCAAGGGAAATGCAAAAAGTGCGCGATATTATCGAGCAGGTTGCTGATTCCGAGTTGACCGTTCTTATCCGCGGTGATTCTGGGACAGGTAAAGAGATTGCCGCCCGATCATTGCACCAGATGTCCGCCCGCAAAGATAAGCCCTTTGTTAAAGTAAATTGCGCCGCAATTCCCAGAGACCTCCTCGAATCCGAATTGTTCGGTTATGAAAAAGGAGCTTTTACCGGAGCGCATAAAAACAAACAGGGACGCTTTGAACTGGCTCATCACGGTACAATGTTTCTTGATGAAATCGGAGATATGCCTCTCGAACTGCAGTCAAAGCTTTTGCAGGTTCTTGAACAGCAGGAATTTGTTCGGGTTGGCGGAATTACCAATATTCATGTTGATGTCAGGATTATTTGTGCGACCAACAAAAATCTTGAAGAGGCGATTGATGAACAGGCTTTCAGAAGCGATCTTTTTTATCGTTTGAACGAAATTACTTTGCAGTTACCTCCGCTTAAAGACCGCATCATGGATATTCCACTGCTGGTCGATTTCTTTATCGAAAAATACAACAAGCTTTATAATAAAAATTTTGAACATATCTCGCAGGAATCTATCAATACACTTTTGGGCTACTCCTGGCCCGGCAATGTCCGCCAGGTGGAAAATATGGTTAAGCAGGTTGTTGTGCGCGGTGATGAATCGATTATCACTGATCTGATTGCTTCGGCTTACAATAAAGTCCCTTCTCGTCAGACAGCCAGTCTTGCGGGTGCAAGCTCAACGCCGTATGAAGCTCCTGATTTTTCTAATGATGATAGCTATTCGCTGAAATCCAGAATCGGGAAAATCATCGCCGGTGAAGAAAAGAAGCTGATTGCCGAGGTTCTAAACAGAACGAACTGGAACCGAAGAAAAGCAGCCGAGATGTTAGACATAAGCTACCGGTCATTGTTATATAAAATCAAAGACTACGACCTCAACGCTATCAAATAGTATTTCATAATCCGTTAAACTGATAGATTCTATTGGCGGTTAAATTATATTCTGTGGCTGGCAGACGCCCTCGTCTGCTGCTTCTTATTGGAATCACAATTTATTCTGTGGCTGGCAGACGGCAATATCTGCTGTTTTTCGATTACAACCCGTATATTTTTATTATTGACTGCTTATTTTAATTATTTATACATTGACCTTAATAGTCTTTTTATGTGATTTGCAGCCGGGAATTATTTAATAAATTTGATAATTACTTTAAACAAGGAGTAAATCATGGTTTCTTTAATGTCACTTTGGCTTCCTATTTTGCTTTCAGCCGTTTTTGTATTTATAGTCAGCTCGATCATCCATATGATGCTGCCCTACCATAAAAGCGATTTCAAAAAGCTTCCCAAAGAGGATGAAGTAATGGACGCTCTTCGGGGTTTTAATATTCCCGAGGGTGATTATTTTATGCCCAATGCCTGTGAAAAGGGGGGATTGAAAAATAAGGAGATTCAGGATAAATTCGCCAAAGGTCCTGTGGTTATGATGACTGTTATGCCGACTGGAATGCCCAAGATGACCAGCAGTTTGATACTCTGGTTTTTTTACAGCATTATCGTTAGTATTCTTGCGGCCTATGTTACGACAATTGCATTACCCCCCAATACCCATTATATGGTTGTCTTTCGATACATTAGCTCCACCGCCTTTATAGGCTACAGTATAGCCTTGCTGCAAAACTCAATCTGGTATAATCGCAATTGGGGAGCGACTATCAAATCAATGTTTGATGGCTTGATTTATGCCCTGGTGACTGCCGGGACATTCGGCTGGCTCTGGCCGAGAATGTAGGCTTAAAATTAATATATTTGTAATAACGGGTGGGAAATTTTTTCACCCGTTTTTTAATACATGGGTACCACAGAGTAAAGTAGGTTGAAACCCCTGTGGGTTCGTCTCAGGCCTGATTGACAATTTGTTTCACTCTCCAAACTCACCCTTACAGGGTTATTTAATAGAGACATTAATAAGATCAATCTTATCGATAAGTAGAGGATCACGATTATATGTTA
>JBDRQG010000348.1:0-3657 GCA_043826475.1 bacterium | reverse complement strand
CCTGCTTTTCTGCCCTTTCCCAAAATCTATCGACCATCCAATGAGGATATTTTTGGAAATCTTCATAAGAGATGACTTTACATCTCTTAGAACTGGAAACAAAACTGCGAGGACTACCTTTAAATTGATTATATAGAGCCGTCGCCTCGTCTAAATTATTCTCATCTTTCTGAAATCGCTTGGCATCTCTACTCTCCCCAATTTCACTCACAATATATGTAAAGACAGGATCAATCTGCGGTTCTTTATTCCGATACTTACGAGTAATAATAAGGACATAGGTTTTTTTAGGAGTTGAATAAAATGTTCTACTTGGTAAAGAAATAACTGCACGTATCACGCAATATTCCTTAAGATTCTTCAAGATTGTAGTTTGATTAAGTAATCCATCAGGTACAATAACTAATGCTTTACCTCCGAGGTTTAAATTACGGATAATCCATTCTAATGCAAGCGACTCAGTACCTCGGCCTCCGAAATTATAGTAAGGTGATAGTCCTTCTTCCTCAATTGCGCATTTTAGGCTATTTGATCCCCTTGTTACATATGGTGGATTAGTTAGAATGAGGTCATATGGTTCGTCATCGATTTTTGCAAAAGTGCCTAAATTCGAACGCAGAAGGTGAAAGACGCTGTTAAACGCCCCTTCGGAAAATGCTTTGAGATGTTCCGGACTATTATATTTTGACAATATATCAGAAAAATAAATGAGCATATTAGCTTTTGCTAAAATAATTGTCCGCTCATCTTCTTTTTCATCAGTTCCTTTATCATACCCTATTAAAGTGATCCGAGGACTTACAATTCCATTGTTTGGTTCAAATTCTTTATAAATATGCGGATTTGCAATAATAGTTTCGAGTACAAAACCTCCAACACCACAAAAAGGATCACATACCCTTGCACCAGGTTGTAAACTTGAGGCAGATGACATATCTACCATTGCCCGAACTACATTTCTTGGTGTGAAATATTGACCTAATGATTTCACACCAGCCTCCTGGCGCAAAAATGATTCATATAGTCTTGTCTTAAACTCCCTTTGGATATTTTTAAATGAACCATGTTTTTCCGTAAATTGTTGCAGGTGTTCAAGAACTTCACCAAAAAGTCGAGCCTGAGCGGAATTGGGCTCACCTTTTTCATTTACAAAGATTGTCCCATTTAAAATAGTTGTCTTATCTTCGGGACTGGAAGGAAACAACTCGCGGATTTTTTTTCTACAGATTCTTGCATAGTGTTCTAATGCATCCATAGCAGAAGTACTTTTTTTTAAATTGTATACATAATCAAAATTATTATGTGCTTTTAATACTCCCACATCGCTAAGAAATCGAAAAACGAATAACTCTACAACATTATAAAGGCATTGTTCAGGATTCTTACCAGTATTTATCCAAATTTTTTGCCAAATTGTTTTAGCAAGCATAGTTGGATCAATCAATGCAGGAGCAGTAAGGCTATTATTTTGCTTTGTTAGAGAATGTTCAATTTGGTCAAGCAATTGTTCCAGCTGCATAATTTCTTCAATACTAAGTTGCCCATTTAAAATCTTTTTTGCGCTGAATGTTTTTAATTTTTCGCCATTTTTATTAGTGATTTGTTCTTCTGTGAGTGTATTAATCCAAAAACTCTTTTCACCATCGCTAACAATCAACAATTTGCATAAATATTTAGCTACTTCTATTTCTTGTGTGATTGCCTTTTTAATCTTCTTTTGGCTATTAAGTTCGTCCGGTTTTTTATATTCAATTACTGCCTTGATCGCAGAGTTTTGAGCAACGATAAGGCCGTCAGGCCTTTTAGATGCTAGTTTTGACGGGATTTGTTTGACAGGGATAATTCTTGCATTCTTTAGCTGCATTAACGTTGAATTTCCCAATTTCCAATACAGGTAGCGATCAAGTTTATGGGGTTTTGTCTGTAGTAATTCCTCGCTCATATTTTTCCTTTTATATTGAGTGTAATTTCACCCTATTATATTAATTCATCTTACTGAAAGATTAAAGAGATTACATGAGTATTGCGTTACCTAATTTTCAAGAGTGTAGTATAACTGTACCGGCATAAAATATAAATGGGTTGCTACACCACAACCTTATTGTCAAATAGTTACTTTGATTATATTCCATTCTGCTTTCTTTATAAATCATTTATTACTTAGACATTAATCATAAGATTCGAGCAAGTCAATCAGAATATTTTATGTTTTCCGTTTCTTACCGATTATTGACACTGTCGAAAATACTCTCTTTTTAGGGCAGTTTCAATCCTGTCTATAATACCCGGCATGGATATGAATAAGAAACATGATGGGCGGATTGTCATATGTCCCTGCCGTTAAATTAAAAAGGGCAGATTGTTTGATCTACCCTTTTATTATTTTGCATTATCGTTTACTCTCTACCGTTTTTGGATCGTAATCCGCTTCTTGAATTCGTACTTCTTCGCATCGGCCCGGGATGCATCGACCACTGTCAGTTTGACAGTATAATCACCGGCCATCATATAGGCGTGTTTGGCGGCTTTTCCGCCGGCAGTGATACCGTCGCCGAAATCCCACTGGTACAGCAGCATACGGTCATAGGCCTGGGCCTGGGCTTCAAAATATACAACATCCCTTGCCCCGCCAACATACAGACTATCCGGAGATACTTTGATCTCCACTACCGGAGCCGGCAATACTGTGATTGTAACCGTATAGTTGTTCGGCTGCCCAAAACCGATTTCTTTATACCACACCTTAAATGTGGCCGTGAAGTCACCGGCAGTTTTGTATTTATGTTCGGCCGTCAGTCCGCTGCTCTTTTCGCCGTCGCCAAGTTCCCATTCGAAAGCAATCGGCACGTTGAAGGGATTGGAAACTGCGGGAACCATTTTGATAGTCTGCCCCAGATCGATAACCTGGTTATCCGGTAATTTAACTTCCGGCAGATCGTCAATTACGATTTTCTGGGCCAGGCTCCAGAGCTCGCCGCACTTGGCCTGGACCTGATAGCTGCCGGATTTTGCAAAGGATTTACCGGCGGTGAGCCCCTTGACAGTTGTACCGTCACTGAAATACCATTCCGTATTTTCGGCTGTAGCGGTGATTATTTTCGTCGTTTTCAGTTTGAAATCCATCGCCGTACCAACAAAGGCGGCGTCGGGACCGCTGATGGCAATTTCAGAATAGTCAAGAATGTCAACGGTGATACTGTCCAGCGCGAAATCGCAGTAGGTTTTGCTGTTATCTTCAACGTACAGACGAACTTTATAACTACCGATTTTCTTGTACTGATGCTGGCCGGAAACACCTTCGGCCTTTGACCCGTCGCCATAATCCCAGAGATAGATTTTGATAAAACCGTCCTGATCGCCGCTCTTTTTCCCATTGAAATTCAAAACTGTATTCAGATAGCTGCGGTATGTTTTCGCAGTGCTTGGTTTATCATTCGATGCAAATACTTCAATTGCGGCCTTTGGTGCGGCGTTAATTGCAATGACATGGCGGATTTCAGCATTGTTGCAACCCTGGTCGGAATCGGTCTGGATTGTCAGTTTTACTGTATAACGACCATGAGTGCTGTATTTATGCACAATCGAATCACCAGTGCCCGTATTTCCATCGCCGAAATCCCAGTCATAACTCACAATATTGGAATTGGCGGCAAAGGA
>JBDRQG010000347.1:0-9235 GCA_043826475.1 bacterium | reverse complement strand
GTGACATCGTATGAGGATTATATTGAGTACAAAACTCCGGCGGCACTAAAAGCGGCTGGAAAGACGCGCATAGAGGGGAAAGATTATATCGTGCAGGATGGTGATATTATCCTGTTCAGATTTAATATTTAAGGAACGCATTCCCTTAACCATATTTTTGATAATGTGGACGAACCAATTCTACCTAATAACTGTTATTGATTAGTCGGACAAAATTGCCGATATTAGAGTATAACTGGTATTTTTGTATTTAAATTAATAAAGAGGATATTGTGGTCAAAACAATAGATGAAAAGAAAAAAGAAGCTGCCGATACATCCGTGCTCCCCATTCTCCCGTTAAAAGAAACGCTGGTATTCCCTTATCTGGTTGTACCTTTGATGATTCAGGACTCCGAACAGGCACGGCTGGTAGATGATGCATTGATGCGCGGTTCAAGGATAGGACTCTTTTTGCAAAAAAATCCTGAACAGAAAAACCCAAAACCGGAAGATCTCTATGATATTGGCTGTTCGGGAAGCATCCTGAAAATGCTCCGTTTTCCGGACGGAACTGTGCGTTTTTTAATACAGGGGCTTAGCCGTATTAAAATCAAAAAATTCACCAGTACGGAAAGATTTATGATGGCGGATGTGGAAGAGATTCCTGAAATAAGCCAGAAGACCGTTAAGATGGAAGCGCTGCAGCGCAACATTCTGGAGAAGGTTAAAAAACTTTCCGAATTAGCCCCCTACCTTACCGAAGAATTTCACATCTCGGTAATCAATCAGGATACGCCGTCAAAATTAGCAGATTTTGTAGCCTCGAATCTGATTATTTCCATGGCTCAAAAACAGGCTCTTCTGGCTGAACCTGATGTTTTTGACCGTTTGACAAAATTATATACATTTATCAACAAGGAAATCGAAGTCCTAGAATTATCGCATAAAATACAGGCTCGTGCCGCTAACGAACTGGGCAAGTCGCAGCGTGATTACATTCTAAGAGAACAGCTCAAACAGATTAAAAAAGAACTCGGCGACACTGACGACACCTCTGATATCGAAGAATTCGAAAAGCAAATTATCGAAGCGCACATGCCGGAGTATGCCGAGCAGGCAGCTCGTAAGGAGCTGGATCGCATCTCGCACATGAATCCCTCTTCGGCGGAATATACTGTCTCGCGCACTTATCTTGATATTATGGTCACTCTCCCCTGGGATAAATCGACCGTGGATAAGCTTGATTTAAAACGGGCTAAAAAAATTCTCGATGAGGATCATTTCGATCTTGAAACAGTCAAGGACCGCATACTGGAATATCTTGCAGTGAGAAAATTAAAAGCTGATATCAAGGGACCCATTATCTGCTTTGTTGGTCCTCCCGGAGTCGGCAAGACTTCGCTGGGCAAATCAATCGCCAGAGCTATGGGGCGTGAATTTGTCCGTGTCTCTCTGGGCGGGATGCGGGATGAAGCCGAAATCAGGGGACATCGCCGGACATATATCGGAGCCATGCCGGGGAGAATCATTCAATCGATCAAGCGCTGCGGTTCCAATAACCCGATTATAATGCTCGATGAAATTGACAAACTCGGCTCAGATTTCCGAGGTGATCCTTCATCAGCCCTGCTGGAAGTTCTTGACCCGGAACAGAACGATTCATTCTCCGATCATTATCTGGAAATCCCTTTTGATCTTTCTAAAGTAATGTTTATAACCACTGCTAACTGGCTGGAACCGATTCCTCCCGTTCTTCGTGACAGGATGGAGACAATCCGCCTGCCCGGGTATACTGATCTTGAAAAGCTGGAAATTGCCAAACGGCATTTGATTCCCAAACAGCTTGATAATCACGGTCTGACCGTAAAGAATTTGTCATTGCATGACACGGCTATCAAAGCAATTATTGAAGGTTATACCCGTGAATCAGGACTTCGCAATCTTGAGAGGGAAATTGCCTCAGTCGCCAGAAAGGCAGCCCGCAAAGTAGCCAGTGGAAGCAAAAAGAAAATTGATGTAACCGGAAAAGATATTCATAAGCTTTTAGGTCCGGCCAAGTTTACCCGTGAAGCTCTCAGCCATAAAGGGCTGGTTGGAGTCGTGCCGGGGTTGGCTTATACGTCAGTTGGCGGAGAAATTCTTTTTATCGAAGCCACTTTAATGCCCGGTAAAAAACAGCTGACTCTCACCGGCCAATTGGGAGATGTGATGAAAGAATCCGCTCAGGCGGCATTATCTTTTATCCGTTCCAATTCATCCGAGTTTAATATCAACCCCTCTATCTATGAAGAGAATGAAATACATATACATGTCCCCGCTGGCGCTACCCCCAAAGACGGTCCCTCGGCCGGTATAACTATGGTTGTTGCCCTTACCTCTCTTCTAACCGGACATACGGTAAAACCCTGTATGTCTATGACCGGAGAAATTACTCTCAGAGGAAAATTAATGCCGATCGGCGGATTAAAGGAAAAACTTTTGGCCGCCTACCGAGCTGGAATAAAAACAGTTATTCTACCTGAAGAAAATAGAAAAGATTCACTGGGCCTGCCGGCTGAAATTAAAAAAGGGATTAAGTTGAAATTTTTCTCGGAGGTGCTGCCAGCCTTGTCATTTGCACTGGATAAAAACTGCCAGTCAAAAAGTGGCTTATGCAGCAACAATAGTAAACCTAAAATGAAGCGATCCAAAAAGTAAAAGATTATGAAGCTTGTCACTTCTGATCAGATGCGCCGGATTGATAGTGAGACCATAAATAACTATGGCATCACCGGCCCGGAATTAATGGAAAATGCCGGTCGGGGAATTGCCAAAAATATATCATATAAAATCCTCAATCAGACCAAAAATGCCAGAGTAGTAATTATATGCGGCAAAGGCAACAACGGCGGGGATGGATTTGTGGTCGGACGGTACCTGCATGAAAATAAATATAATATCACTATTTATTTCATGGGGCCGGTTGACAAGTTTACTCCCGATGCCAGATTAAATTATGAACGCGCTTTAAATCAGGGAATTGCTATACATGAAATAGAGGTAATGGCTGATCTGCCCGATCATCTTAGTTGTGATCTGATAATTGATGCTATTTTCGGAACCGGATTTGCAGGCGCACCAAGAGGATTATCCGGTGATCTTATTGAATATATTAATAAACAAAAACTGCCTGTGGCTGCAGTCGATATCCCGTCTGGCTTGAATGCTGATAACGGCCAGCATGAAGGTTCAGTAGTAAGAGCTGATTATACTTTTTCTTTAGCCTTACCCAAGTTCGGGTTGTACATCTCTCCGGGACGCGAGTTGTCAGGGCAGATTACCACAATACCCATTGGAATACCCGATGAAGTAATAAACAAATTTGATTATAAATCTGAGTTAATAACGTCCGGTAAAGTATCCTCTCTTCTTCCCTGTCGAAAACCAGATGGACACAAAGGAGATTTTGGAAAATTATTCTTAGTAGCGGGATCACTGGGTATGACAGGTGCGGCAGCCCTGGCCGCAAAATCGGCTCTGCGTTCCGGCTGCGGATTGGCAAAAATTGGCTGTCCAGGATCAGTCCTGCCAACAATTGCACAACTGGCTATGGAAGCCACTTTATGGCCATTGCCTGATGTCGCCAAAAAAGGAGCCCTGGCAACAAGAGGGTTAGGAGATATTTTAAAATTTACTAAAGACCATAATGCCATAGCAATCGGTCCCGGATTGGGGACACATCGTGAAACAGCAGAATTAGTGCGTAGATTAATTCCCAAACTTGATATCCCGGCTGTGATTGATGCCGATGGCTTGAATGCTATTGCTGGTTTTCTTGATATTCTTAAAGAGAAAAAAGCACCAACGGTACTGACACCTCATCCTGGAGAATTCAGCCGTTTAACAGGTAAACCTGTTTCTTCTGATATTCATGAGCGAATTAAAGCGGCAACTGAATTTGCACAACAATATAAAGTTGTATTAGTGTTAAAGGGTAGTCCAACTATTATTGCCGATTCCAATGGAAATAATTATCTCAATCCAACCGGCAACAACGGCATGGCAACCGGCGGATGCGGTGATGTATTGACCGGAATTATCGGATCATTGTTGGCACAGAAGATGGATGCTGTCAATGCCGCTGTCTGCGGGGTTTATATTCATGGATTAGCCGGTAATATTGCCAGCGACGATCTTGGTGAAACATCTCTCATTGCTGGTGATCTGGTCGATTATTTGCCTGAAGCATTCAATCTTCTTTAAATTTTCCTAATCTAATATTCCCAGATGTTCCAATATTTCTCGTGATATCTCCTCGATAGCCCGACGAGTTACATCGACAACCTGCCATTTACCTTTTAAATAGAGACTGCGGCAAAATTGCAGTTCCAGGCTTATTTCATGGATATCAATATATTTATCCAGATCCGAGTGGCCCGTCTCTGTATGAGCCAGATGAAACGAGCGCTCCTCTCTTACCTTCGCCAGAATCTCCGATTGCATTGTTAAACAAAAAATACGTTTCTGATCGAGTGGTTTTAATCTGGAGAAGAGATATTTTTCAAATGAAGAATCATTGATAATCGGGATGTTAGCAACTTTCATTCCGTGATTGCAGGCTAAAAACATGCTGATTGGCGTTTTACACGTCCGCGACGGCCCAATTAATACAATGTCAGCTTCTTCAATATATGCTCCCCGGCCATCATCATGCTCAACCGTATAGCCGATAGCATCGACTTTTTTGTAATAACGGTCATCGATAATATGCAGTTTCCCCGGCTGATACTCCGGATGAACTCCGAGGAATTTTGACATGGTTGTTATCATCGGCTGCAATACATTGAGGTGCAGAATATCCCGGTCATGCAATTTTTTATGAATGTATTTTGACAGGTTCTCAGAAATGATCGAAAATATAACCAGAAAATCATCATCGATCTTATCGAGAATATTATCAAAACTTTTTTTATCGCGAACGTTTTGAAAAGTATCCTCAAGCGAGTACTCTACATCCTCATGATCATACTGCGCCAGAACAGCATCCATAAGCCTTTTGGCTGTCTGTCCGGTTCCATCGGATAAAACTACAATTTTTTTATAGTCGCACATTTATTACTCTATTTTTAACTGCGGATATTTTTCTTTAAGACTGTCAACATACAAGCTGTCGAGTCCTTTATATTTTATAGCATCTTCAAAAACCAGAGCGGCATCTTTGTAATTGCCAAGGTTCAGATAATATTTTCCCATTTCCCTGGAACACTCTACGGGAGCCTCTTTGTACCAGACAACTCTGCTTAAATATTCATAGTATTTATCTCTTTCATTTATTTTTTTATAAAGATTTAACAAACCGATTATTGCTGTGGATATTAGTGAATCTCTTTCCAAAGCTCTTTCAAAATACTCTTCTGCTTTTGAATAATTTTCATAGTAATAATGATACATCCCCAGATTGGCCAGAACACGATGATTATACGGGTTCATCCCCTCGGCAATTTCGAGATATATTTTAGCGCTGTCGAGATTCATTTGTTTCATATAGGCTAATCCGAGATTGCCATAGGCAGCAGGATAAATCGGATTGATTCTAATAATGTCTCGATAAATATTAATCGCCTCGTTGACATATCCTTCATTGAACATTTTCATAGCCACCTGGTTCTGCTGCCATTCAGGGTAATCTTCGCGCCACTTTTCAATTTCAATTAATGCCTGAGTTGAATCCCCTTTATTATTATAATGTTCGGCAATTATTGTCATGGCTGTCCTGTTTTTTAATGGATCCCATGAGATGTACTGTCGAAATTGTTCCAGAGCATGCTCGACAGAAATCTGGGTCATGACTCTCGGAACCAAAAACATCAGGTTCAGACTCACTGCTAAGATTATTACCGATCTGGTAATTATTTTTTTCTTTAACAAAGATAATAACGTTAATGAACTTAAAAGCATCAGAGGAAAACCGGTAAACGAGAAGAGATCCCAGTCGCGGGATATACCTATCCTGGGATCAAAAAGAAATAGAGCTAAAAAGACTGATAATGTCAGCATGATTAAATACCACGCCTTAATTGATAAGGGAAGAAATCTATTTTTGTACCTGATAAAATATACAATTGCAATAATCAATATTGGCACTAACAGTATTATCAGATTAATCACATCCGCTATATGAGCTAATGAAAAGAGAGTATAGCCGTCAACGGTGAATCGATTTTCAAAAAGGGGGACCAGAGCTAATTTGAAAAAATAACTCTTGTTATAGACATAGATAAATGGGATTAATATAATTGCTAAAATTAATAGACTTACAGTCAATAATGTTCTGGAAGAGAAGCGTGATAAAATTTTTCGAGGACCCGGGCGTGACAGGAGGATAAAAAACGTGCTGAGGATCAAAGTGACTCCCATGACATGCATTATGATAGCCATTATCAAAGGGACAATGATCCAATAGTGGCTGATTTTATTTGTGACAGCCAGGTAACCGACCAGACTATAAATCCCAACCGACATTACAAAGAGTGAATAATTTTCAACATATCCAAACCAGAGAAGAGAATAACCGCCGGTGATTGTGATAATGATAAAAATTAATCTATTAAAAAAACTGCTAAATAATTTCATTGAGGCTGGAATTAACAAGAGCAATAAAATACTACCGGCAGTAATTGAAATAGTCTGAAAGCTCAACAATGCTGCGGTCTCTCCACTACCAAATATATCCCGCACCCAGAGATGCATGGTTGATTCACCGATCTCTCGCTGCTTTAAGATAGGGTTATCCGAGGCAAGGGTTGACAAGAGAGTATAACCATCACCGAGATAAAAGGCTTTTGCCCGAAATATTATAAAAAGAGCAACCGATCCCAGAAGAATAATTAATGCACTGACAATAAATTTTAATGAATCCGATTTTTCAATCTCTATCTCTTTATCAATGTAGTTATTGAAAAACATCACAACAATCGGTACAATTCCGGCTATTGATAATATCAGATAACGAGAGAGTTCATCAATATAGGCATATATCGAAAAAGCCCAGAGTATTTTTTTGGGATAGAACGAAGATACAATCAGCAGCAGCCAGATCAGATAATATATTATTAAAAAAGTCAGATGGTATCTATCTGAGATTTTCGGGACAGCCACAATATTATCCTTATCATAAAAAAATACTTGTCTGATAATATATATTATAAGCTCTTTAAAGGGAAGGCTACAATAAAAGTATTTGTGAGAATTTAGTTACCTGAAAATACCCGAGAAGTATAAGGCAGCAAAAATACCCGCAAAAATCCCAACACCGATAGTGATTACAATCCAGAGAGGGATATTCTTTTTTGGTTCTTTGTTATCAGTGGGTGTCTCGATTTTTTGATTGGCTTTTTCCTGGCGATTTCTTTCGAAATCATCCCAATCCAGCAAAAACTCTTCCATAGTGGAATACCTTCGCGCTACTCTTATAGCCAGCATCTTTTTGACCATCTCTACTAACTCGTCCGGTATAAAATCCTTGAGGCCATCAAGCAGCAGATTATTCCCCATATCATAATTGGGATTGCGTCCGGTTATCATCTGATGAATAATCACCCCCATACCATAGACATCCCCCTGGCGGGAGTTTTTTCTTTCGGGGGGACTGTACCAGTTTTTACGGTTGTTGCCGCTGTAATGAATCGGGAGGCCAAAATCAGATAGTTTTATAACCTCATCAGAATCAAATAAAATATTGGAGGGACGGATATTGCCGTGGATGATATTATTTTTATGGGCAAAATCGAGTCCTTTGGCAACTTCAAGAATTATATGAAAGGCTTTCTCCCAGCCATATTTGCGCACCATTCGGTCAGCCAAAGATCCACCCTGGGCATAATCGGTAATTATGACTGTACTCTTCTTATCTCCTCCCGCTCCAAAAATATTGATAATATTTTCATGCTTAAGAGAACTGAGAAGTTTAGCCTCCTTACAGCCAGCCTCACCTTTGGAATGCTTTTTAATTATATAGAGTTTTTTATTAACCCGGTTCTCAACCAATATGGTCGATCCAAAACTGGTCTCCCTAATAGTATCCAGATAACGGCACTTGCCTAAAAATGATTCTGTACCTGAAACCGATAATTTGGCTGGATCGGAAGTATCAGCACCACCACCCATTATCTCCAGCAGATCATCTTTTAATTCCACTGCCGTCTGATAGCGGTCTTTTGGTTCCTGAGCGAGACAGTTGGAGATTACTTTATCATACTGCATTCCCAGTTCCGGGTTAATCTCCGAGGGAAGCTTGAAACGTCCCTGCGGTTTTTTGCCGCACAGGATCTCATAAATAATGACTCCGATAGCATAAATATCTGTCGTCTGGTCAACATTGGTGGAGCTGATTTTCTGTTCCGGTGACATATATGAAAGGGTCCCCATGATAATATCGGAAGCAGTTACTTCAGCCTCAGGCGTACTTACTATCTGGGCGATTCCAAAATCTGCCACGAGAGCATTCCCCTGGCGATCAATAAGAATATTAGCTGGTTTAATATCACGGTGTATAATCCCGTTTTTATGAGCATAATCCAGCGCTTTGCAGACCTGGACTATCATATCAAGTTTGTTTTTTAAGGGGATATTATCGGCATCGATTACTTCACGCAGCGATGTCCCATCGATATAATCCATGACAAAATAATAGCGGTTGCCGGTTCTTCCTTTATCGATTATATGGACAATATTGGGGTGGCTCAAATTAGCTACCACAAGCGATTCCCGCTCAAACCGGCGGACAATATCAGGATCATCGGTCAACTGGGTAGATAAGACTTTAATCGCCACATCCCGATTGAGAGATTCCTGCTTTGCCTTATAAATAGAGGCAATTCCCCCCTGTCCGATTTTTCCGGTGACTATATAGTTGCCGATTTTAACCGTTTTTTTCTGCAGATTATCTTGTTGCTTTTCAACAGCAGCCTGAACCATAAAATAAATCCCTCAATAAAAAAAACAGGGATAGCGAAAAATCTCGCTATCCCTTATCTAATCGGCAGTTTATATGAATATATTATTTAAGCAGGGTCATTTTTTTGGTCTCTACCCCGTCATTATGAGTCAGGCGATAAAAATAGACGCCACTGGGGTTATTGCTTGCCTCGTAGGTAACCTGATGGATTCCGGCCGAAAGGCGTTCATCAACCAGCACCTCGACACTTTGACCCAAAATATTGAATATTTCCAGTCTGACCTGCGAAGCTTCCGGAAGAGCAAATTCTATAATAGTA
>JBDRQG010000346.1:0-3720 GCA_043826475.1 bacterium | reverse complement strand
ATTATCCAGAATAATAATAGGATCGATCAGGTTTCCGATGTCGCGGACCTGATGGGTTGAAATGATAATGGTCCTGTTTTCATCCATGGTGGCCGCCAGGAGTTTTCGGAACTGGCTTTTGCTGGGAATATCGAGGCCATTGGTGGGTTCATCGAGGATCAGCAGCTGGCTGTTTGTGGCCAGACCAAAAGCAATCAGGAATTTTTTCTTTTGGCCGTAGGACAGCGAAATCAACTGCTCATTTGTCGGCAGGTCAAAAGTGGCGATATAATTCTCAAGGGCCTGAGGGTCAAAATTCGGATAAAACGGGGCATAGAGAAGAACATACTCGTTAATCTTGAGCGCCGGTGTGTAAAATTCCTCGGGAATGAAATAGATTTCCTTGAGCATATCGGCGGATCGTTTCTGGGGTGCAAAACCGAGAACAACGCAAGTTCCTTGCTGGGGAAACAATAGTCCACAGATGATTTTCAGCAGCGTTGTCTTGCCGGCGCCGTTTTTTCCCAGCAGGCCATAAATGTTCCCTTCGGTAATTTTCAGGCTCAGCCGGTCAAACAGCGGGGCTTTGTTTTTGTAGGCGAAACTCAGATTTGTTAATTCAATCATAATTGGCTCCTGTTTGGTGTATTAGGCAACTAATACACCAATAATGTAAGTGTTGTTTGTTGGGTTGTCAAGAACTTTTTTGGATTATCTGATCAGGGAACCATGATGTCGCTGATTCTCATCCGGCGCCGTCCTTTGGGTTTAAGCGAAAAAGAAACTCCATAATGGGGGGAATGTTGACCATATTGGTTTTCTGTCCTCCAGAAGGAAATCCCGTAGCGATTTCGATATGTACCTGTAATCATCAGAGTATAACCAAGCCCCTTGTCAAAGAGTGGATCGACCAGATTGTCCAGATGATAATACCAAATATATCCCAGACGACCCTGAGCGTGGAGAGAGATTGGTGAATTGTTTTTATCATATTGATATCTGGTAATAATTCCGGCCTGAAAATTACTCGGACCCGCGGCGGTGCGATAGGCATTACAGAAAGACAATTTTAAAATTTGCCGATTGTTATTAATGAGGTAAGGCTCTGCTTTTATCAAAAACAGCAAGCCAACAGCGGTATGTTCAGTATAGGGCAGGTCAATGATACTGTAACCCCCAAGCTGATGATAGCCGTTTTGAATAAATTCACCGCCATAATTTCCCCGAAACACAAACCCGGCGCCAATCTGGTAGAGGGCCCCGGGCATGTCTTTCTCCACTGATAATCGACTTGTAATCAGATCAAAGCGATAATTAGCAGATTTGTTGGTCAGAACATTGTAATAGAGATCAAATATCCACCATCTTTTTGCATGCATATATGCTACCTGCGACCACAGGCAGGTGGTGACAAAATCATCTGAACCTACTTTAAGAATGTTTTTAAAAATATTCTGGTAGATAATATTGTCGTTCCAGTAACCGATCGTTAGTTGATGATTACTACCGGGTTTTTTCCAGATTGTTGCTGCGTCAAGACCTGAGTCGGGAGTACAAATATTAATCAGCAGGAACAGATATAGTATGGTTGAAAACTTCCGGTTTATTTTCATCGATTGAATTTAAAATCAATAAAAAATTCGACCTAATGAATTATAGTTCATAAAAGGAAATTAAAAAATTATCCGAAAACCCAGTAAGCTCATTTTATTTTCATTATCCGGTTTGTAGGAATCATAAAACACGTAAGTATAATAGAATCCTGCAAAATTAACCGCGCCCTTGCGGAACAAGTTAACCGTCGCGGATATTTTATATTCTGTTGATGAATCGCGCAGAATCCAGACGTTGTGATTTATTCCGATAAAAGAGGCCCACTTCCTATATACGCCGAGATGATATCGGAGCAGGCTGAAAAGTTCATATTTATAACGATGATTGATTCCGCTGTAAACATTACCGGTTGGTTTAATAAAGGTTCCAACGTTAACCTGGGCATCCCAGCTGTTAATTATTGTATTTTCCCGTATTTTATATTCGTCTCTTAAATACAGGTAGTAGGCGCCGGGTGTGCCAAGTCCGAACTGGACACTGTTCCACCAGACCGGTGTACCCTTTTCGATAGTACCGATTTTATGGATACTGCCCCGGTAAAAGCTACCTTTAATAAGCAAATTCTCAAATTCATAACGAATATTTGCAGCCAGATTATAGCGCAGTTTATTCAATGAAAATACTTCGGTTTCACTTATGGAAATTAAGGTTGTATTGCAAACCGTGCCATATATGGTTGAACGACCGAGCTTAAAAATATCTATGTTTGTTAAAAAATCCTCTCGGTATCACGGCCAGAATTCATCTTCTTTAATTTTTCCGCTTATGTAGGGCGCAAAAGCCACATATCCATGGGTATGCATCAGCAATTGACCGGATAAATTCTTGGCCCACATCAGAACGGTAAAAAGAAACACAAAAATCAATATATTTTGCGAAAAACACTGTTTTGGAGATGACCTGATGGGAATTTTAGAACACAATTTTTACCCCGATTGCCCCAAGATGGTTTTCTTTATCATGCGTAAATGAATCATATAGATAATAGCTATAAAACAGGCCGGCAAAATTATAAAGTCCTTTCCGAAAAAGGTTTACGGTCAGACTAATTTTATGCTCCGTCGAATGATCGGCGTTTATCCAGCTGTGTTGTCTCAGGCCGATAAAAGACGCCCAGTTATGATAAGCGCCGATATTGTATCGGATCAAACTGAATATTTCATAACGATAAGTATGATTTTGGCCGGTCAGCAGTGTGTTTTTTGGCACAACATACTTTCCAACATTGATTTGACCGTCCCACGTGTTGAGAAGTGTATTGCGTGCTTTAAATTGATTCCGAAGATATAAATAATAGGATCCCCTGGTGCCAATCCCAATCTGATAACTATTCCACCAGGTAGATCCATGTCCCAGGCCGGGAATAAACAGCTCTTGCCGATCCAGGCGATGAATACATTGATGTTGCAGGGTTCCCTTGATGAGCCACTGTTTGAATTCCAACCGGAAGCCCGGAGAAAGGTTGTAAATAATGTGGTCCATCTCCCAGGCCATTGAGTCGGAATGGGAAATCATCGTAGTGTTTCCAATTAATCCGTTAATAACCAGGCGATTCCATTTGAAAAAATCCACATATGCCATTGCCTCTGACCGATAGATCGGATACAGGGCTTTTGTTTTGTCTATCCCCTGAACGTAGGATTCCAATGTCAGATGCCCGTGGGTTTTCATCAGTAGCTCGGCCAAACAAATAGTTTGGGCCACAATGAGCATGGAGAATAGAACTGGTATGTACTTATTTTTCAATGAGTTTTTGAGCTTGTTTTTATTAAACAATCATTTTTATAAGGGGTCAAACTGATCTTTATTTACATAGCAGACCGGGCAAATCCAAACATCCGGCAAATTGTCAAAAGCAGTTCCCGGCAATATTCCGCTTTCGTCATCGCCAAGCTCGGGGTCGTAAATATAGCCGCAATTGGTACATATGTATTTGTCCATGTAATACTTTCTTATACTAAAGTGAAATATTTGGCTTGCGGATGATGCACGACAAAGGCCGAGGTGGTTTGTTCCGGTACCATTTGAAAACTGTCAGTTGCCGAAACGCCAATTTTTTCAGCATTTAACAGAGCAAGGATTTTATTGTTTTCTGATAAATCCGGACAGGCCGGGTATCCAAAGGAG
>JBDRQG010000345.1:0-2862 GCA_043826475.1 bacterium | reverse complement strand
AAGACTCCGGCTTATATATTTAAAATGTATATCATTTCATTTCATCGAATCTACAATCTTATAAGCCTGTTTGACACAGTCGTTGAGGCTGATTCCATAATAAGCGTTACCTGCAAGATAGATACCCTCTAATTTAATTAGTTCGTTTTCAATATTACGCAGACGTTCCTGGTGACCGAGAATAAATTGTGGGATGCCCTTTTTCCATTTGTACACTTTGGTTATTTTGGGTGTCGACTTTAAGCCAACGACACTATTCAAATCTATTATAGTAAGCTCAATCAATTCATCGTCAGATTTGTTGACTATTTCATGATTGCCATCACCACCAAGCATACAGCGGAACTGTACCTCGCCCTTGGGAGAACGATTAGCAAAAATCGATGATGTCCAGATGGAACCTAAAATATTCTTCTTTTCTTTCGGTGGAACCAAAAACCCAAAACCATCCAACGGATGAGCAACATCTGCTTTGTCATAGCCTAAACATACAACTGCAATCGGAGCATAGGGTATTGCGGATAGTTGTTTTTTTAGTGCCGGAGATAATTCGCTTACCATATCACCCGCTTTATAAGATGGGGTGGCTATAATAACCTTTGATGTCTGGATGTTTTCGCTCCCAGTGGATTGAATGATGTAACCTTCTGCAGTGCGTGTAATTTTATTAACAGGGAAATTAGTATGAATATATTCGGAGTAAAGTTCGGCAAATCGTTCTATAAGAGGGTAGAGTCCCCCTTTAAAGGAAGTGAGCCAGCCACCCGGTCCGGCAGGACCGCCTGATTTTTTGCCCTCTTTCTTGGCCGCTTTTGATTTGGCAATCATAGCTTTAATCAATGAGCCGTACTCCGCTTCCATTTCGTGCATGATGCCAAAGCATGATTTAAGAGATAATCTCTCAGCCAAACCGCCATATACCCCGGATACCATCGGCTGTACTAAATAATCAGCCGCTTCACGACCAATTCGTCTTACAACAAAATCATAAATAGTCTCATCTTCTTCTTTACTTACCGATGCAAAGGGTTCTCTCAGGAGTCTCAGACGTCCGGGGATACTCAGAATGTCGGATTTCATAAATTTGAGTGGTGACATAGGGACTTCACGCAGGCGACCACCCCGCATAATAAATCTCTTGGAGACGTTATTCCCTGCTCGCTCCAATGTATCATCAAGCCCAAGTTCATGACAGAGCTTAAGAGTGAGTGGCTCGCGATCTAAGAATCCGTTTGGCCCCCAGTCAAAACTATAACCATCGATGAAATCAGTCCCTATCGTTCCCCCTAGGCGGGAATCTGCTTCAAGAAGACGAACTGTTTTTGATGGATGGAGAGTCTTTATAAAATGCAGAGCTGCCAGACCGGAAATACCGCCTCCAACTATGACCACATCATACTTTGACATGAGTTACAACTTCTCCCGAATTAACGAAGAGAGTATATTCCCAAACTCAGGATCATCATTAAACATGGGCAGACGATACAATCTCTCTTTAGCTGTTTCACCGATAATTTCGGGAAGTTCGATGTCAATTTCATAGAGGGTTTCAATATGATCGCAGACAAAGGCGACAGGTATCAGACAAATACGTCCTTTGGTTGTCTCAAGAAGCCGTCTGGTTTCATCAATTGTATCCGGCCCAACCCAATCTACCGGTCCGGTCCGACTCTGAAAGGATACAAAATGTTCTCGGCCATTAGCGGCAAGCTTCGCTGTCTGATAAATCTGATCCACATAGGGATCACCTTCATCGACAAATTTCTTTGGCAGGGAGTGGGCTGAAAATAGCAGAGTGTCTTCCGGTTTTGTGAATTGGATTATATATTTTCGCAACAATTCGATATATTCAGGATTGTCATGAAAATCCTTTATAAGTGTGAATGTCATCTTGGGGAATCGTTTTAGGGCACGCCCCAATTCTTCCATGCTCGAACCGGTGGTCGCTGTACTGTATTGCGGATACATGGGTATTACAATAATATGTTCGCATCCATCTGACTTCATCTTTGAAACAGTGTCAGAAATTGTTGGGTGATAATATCTCATACCGATATAGCATTTAAGATTTGGGAATTCCGATTTGAGATTGTCCTCTATAATTCGAGCTTGTATTTCTGTCCATTTTAATAGAGGTGATGCCCCACCAATAAGATTATAATGATCTTTAACTTTGGAACTTCTTAGTCGTGAAATGAGATGTGCGAATGGTTTTTGAAAAAGTGCTCCCCCAGGAAGACGTATCAGTGTGCGATCAGAGAAGATATTAAATAGATATTGCGGGATAGCCTCGATAGAATCCGGTCCGCCCATAGCTACAAGGAGAACAGAGACCTTTTTATTAGTCTCGTTCATATCAGATCGTCCTTGAAAAGGTTGTCTTCTGCTGTGGGTCTTTAAGATAGGCATCATAAGTCATGGCGATATTACGAACAAAGGTACGGCCAAGTTGTGTAACTTGTATTCCTTCATTAGTCCGAAGAAGAAATCCATCCTCAATAAAGGGAGCGAGATGCGGGTCGTCATCGGCAAAGTAATCTTTATATTTTACATCGTATTTTTCATGAAGATCATCAAATGAGACTTTAAAATTACACATCAGGTTCGAGATTACATACTGCCGGATTAGATCATCCTGTGATAATTCGAGTCCTCTGTAGACTGCAAAACCTTTGTTTTTCATCAATTCTTCATAAGTCTCAAGCTGGGATGAATTCTGAATGAAGGTATCATTGATATAACCAATCGACGACATTCCAAAACCGATCATATCCGGGGCAGACTGTATGGTGTATCCCATGAAATTTCGGTGAAGCCTGCCGTTGTTTTGAGCTTTAGCAAGTTCGTCCTCTGGAAGAGCAA
>JBDRQG010000344.1:0-17370 GCA_043826475.1 bacterium | reverse complement strand
AAAGGTATTGACCCCTTTCCCTCCTTTGAATTTAAGATAGAGAGGAAATATATGCCCCAGCATTGCCGCTAAAACACATATCAGCAAAAAGGCATCCACTGAAAAATAAGACAACTCATAGTTGTTGATATACAATAGTCCGATAACAACAGATAGAATCCCCTTGGCTATATCACCGAGATAAACCCAAATGGCTGCTTTAAAACCCAGAATACGGGTGACATTGGTGGCGCCGGTATTACCTGAGCCGTGTTTACGGATATCATCAATTCCGTAAAAACGGGGTACAATATATCCAAAGGGAATAGCTCCCAGAAGATAAGCCACAATTATGGGCAATACAAAAAGCATGGTATTAATAACTCAATACCTCTATTTTTCCATTTAGATTTTCAATATAATGACATCGACACTTATTCAGATACAGTTGTCTCTTCCATCATAGAAGAATCAGGCATTACCTCTTCCATAACCGGTGGGACAAATTCAGATAACTCAGGGTAGATTTCGGACAGAGTTTTTATCATCTCGATAGCCTCGATAGAATCGATCATTTCATCCTGAGGAATATACTGAATTTTCTGAATTGTCGCGGCGAGAAGCTCCAAGTTGACGGTTGTATCCGCATCAAGTTTTTCTGTAAAGGCCGCTACAAAATTATTAATCATTGTAGTATCAACCCCTGGTTGAGGATTCTTAGCCGCCAGACTTCCTATTTGCAACACTGCGGTTTTAACCCCATATTTTACCAATGCATCTTTCTTCATCCAGCAGGTAACCCCGGCAATCACGACCATGATGAACAGAACTCCTACTACGATCAGAGCTACCATACATCCTTTGGACATCCCTTTCTTCTGAATTTCTTCTGCCATAATCCCTCGCCTTATTTTGTTGATTCAATTAAATCTTTCAATTACACGGATAATACAAACACTTGCAACCACTTCCAATGCGGCAGTTAATGTTTGAGTTTAATGAATTATAATATTTGGGAGGTCCGAGCGCAAGTGGTTCGAGTAACTTTTTCAGTTTATAAAAAAGTCTTTATCTCGTAGATGGTAGCCTTAAGATGGCGGAGATATACCCCGCCACTACGCGAATTATTGCGAGGGCAGGAACCCCTTCCAGCCCAAATCATTTTCTTATAAATCATTCAGGGAAAATTCCTGACTGCTCTGGTAAAAGCGCTTTCAAGTAATCCATTAACAACATTTATAGCGATGGCAGGAATCCTTTCCTGCCATACTCTGTAGTCGGCACGATAATCCCCAACAAAAAACCCGCCAATAGCGGGTTTAATGTAGATATACAATCACAGATGTGTTTAAAGTCTATTTATTGGCTTCAACCTTTTTCTCTTTTTTTACTTTTTTACCCTTCTTATCAGTTTCCACTTTAGGTGGCGGTGTCAGAAGTTCAACCACCGATACGGGAGCGCCATCACCACGACGAACGCCTAATTTGATAACCCGGGTATAGCCGGAGCTACGATCAGTAAGATTCGGAAGAATCTCATCAAAGAGCTTCTTAAAAACCTTCTTTTCGTGCACTGTTTTAGCAACCAGCCTTTTGGAAGCCAGGGTCTCTTTTTTAGCATTGGTTATGATGCGATCAACCACGGGACGAAGCGCTTTGGCTTTGGCGTCTGTAGTTTTAATTACCCGGTGCTCAAATAAAGACATAGCCATATTTGAAAGCATAGCATCACGATGAGCTTTGGTGCGTCCCAGTTTCTTTACTTTATCCCGATGTCCCATTTTAAATCACATCACCTTATATTTGCGGTTTTTCAATAAATTTTGATATATCCATTCCGAAGGATAAACCCATCTCTTCAAGAATGGTGCCGATCTCATTAAGAGACTTGCGGCCGAAATTACGGTACTTGAGCATCTCCGATTCAGACTTGGTAACCAAATCCTGAATGGATTGTATGTTAGCTGCTCTCAAGCAGTTAGAGGATCTCACTGAAAGTTCCAGTTCATCCACTCTGGTCAAAAGCAGGTTACGAACCCGCACCGTCTCTTCATCTTCTTCAGGAGCAGAATCCACCATCACCTCTTCATCCATATGAATAAAGAGCTGCAAGTGATCTTTCATTAGTTTAGCTGCATAGCTAAGAGCGTCTTCCGGTGTGATAGCACTGTCAGTTGTGATTTCCATAATCAATCGATCATAGTCAGTCTTCTGCCCAACACGAGTATTCTCTATCTGGTAGGAGACTTTAATAACCGGTGAAAAAAGAGAATCGACATAAACCGTCCCAACCGGAGCGTCAGGGCGTTTATTCTGTTCCGCCACGCTGTAGCTTCGTCCGGAATCAATATCGAGCTCCATCTCAAAATTAACATCATCGGTAAGTTCGCAGATATGCAGATTGGGATTGAGGATTTCAATATCCGCATCCGCTTCAATCATACCGGCTGTTAACTTCCCTTTGCTGTTAGCTTTTAAAGAAAGAGTTTTCATTTCATCGCAATGCATGCGAATTCTGATTTGCTTGACGTTGAGAACGATGTCAGTGACATCTTCATAAATTCCCGGAACGGATGAAAACTCATGCAAGCATCCGTTGATACGAATCGATACAACGGCCGCTCCCTGGATAGAAGAGAGTAAAACCCGACGCAGTCCATTACCAAGGGTTGTACCATATCCTCTCTCCAGAGGTTCAATAATAAACCGTGAATAATTATCTGTCGACGACGACTGATCGTTGACGACTTCTTTAGGCATTGTAAGTGGTTTCCACTTCATTAGCTAAAATCCTCCCAAAGGAGTTAGTTCCTTACTTGGAATACAGCTCTACAACCAATTGTTCATTTACTGTCAAAGGAATATCAATACGTTTCGGCACTTCGAGGAGTTCACCCTCAAGAGCCGCTTTATTACATCTTATCCAGGGGTAATCATCACCCCGGCCAACTTCTTTAAGAGCGGCATGGATAACATCAAGATTTTTTGATTTTTCTTTTACCTTGATGATTTCACCCGGCCTAATGGAATATGACGGGACATCCACTATGCGTCCATTTACCATGACATGACGGTGTCTCACTAATTGCCGTGCCCCTTTGCGTGAGGCGGCAAATCCAAGGCGGTAAACCACATTGTCCAATCTTGTTTCCAGTAATTGGAGTAAGATTTCGCCGGTAACACCAACCTTGCGATCGGCTTTTTTAAAGTAGTTCCGGAATTGCTTTTCCAGAACACCATAAATACGGCGGATTTTTTGTTTTTCTCTTAACTGAATGCCATAAGGTGAAATTTTCCGTCTCCTGTCATTACCATGCTGTCCTGGAGGAAACTCGCGTCTTTCAATAGCGCATTTATCACTTAAACAGCGCGATCCTTTCAGAAAGAGCTTCTCCCCTTCACGACGACAGAGCTTACAATTGGCGTTACGATAGCGAGCCATTAATTCTCCTATATACTCTAAATTATTCTTTTCAGTACGTTATACCCGGCGGCGTTTAGGCGGCCGGCATCCGTTATGTGGAATCGGAGTTACATCTTTAATTATGCTAATTTCCAAACCGGAGGCAGAAAGCGATCTGATGGCCGCTTCACGTCCCGAACCCGGTCCCTTAACCCAGACTTCCACGCGACGGAGTCCCATATCCATAGCTTCCTTTGCAGCCAGAGACGCAGCCTGCTGTGCGGCAAATGGAGTTGATTTTTTCGAACCCTTAAATCCAACCCGGCCAGCGCTGCCCCATGAGATAGTCCTGCCAGTAACATCAGTTAAGGTAATAATCGTATTGTTAAAGGTAGCATTAATATGAACCGTTCCGTTTGATTCTACTTTTCTGGATTTCTTGCGAGTTTTACCTTTTTTCTTTGCATCAGCCACTTAACACCTCAAAAATTTCAGGACTATTTCTTAGCCACTGGTTTTCTTTTTAATCCGCCAATAGAACGTTTCGGTCCCTTGCGAGTACGGGAATTATTTTTTGTATTTTGACCGCGAACGGGAAGTCCCCGACGATGCCGCAAACCGCGATAACTGCCGATATCAACCAGCCGCTTGATATTCATTTGTATTTCACTGCGAAGCGTTCCTTCTACGTGGTAATCATTTTCGATCACTTTACGAAGCTTGGCAATATCTTCATCAGTAAGTTTATTGACTCTGGTATCAGGACTAACGCCTGTTTTTTCCAGTATCTCATCTGCAACGTGCGGTCCAATACCGAATATATAACGCAACCCAACCTGGATACGCTTATCTTTTGGTAAATCTACACCGGCTATTCTGGCCAAATCTTTCTCCTTTTACTCTTTGCAAAAACCTTGTTCTTAACCCTGGCGCTGTTTATGGCTGGGGTTACGGGAACATATAACTCTTAACACGCCTTTGCGCTTGATAATCTTGCAATATTCACAGCGCTTCTTAATTGCTGAACGTACTTTCATAATAATCACCAATCGTTACATTATTTGTAGCGATACATTATCCTTCCCCGGGTAAGATCATAAGGCGATAACTCCAACGTTACTTTATCACCCGGTAATATTTTAATAAAATGCATCCTCATTTTGCCGGATATATGAGCTAAAACAACATGACCATTATCAAGTTCTACTTTAAACATTGCGTTTGGTAAAGTCTCAAGTACTTTTCCTTCAACCTGAATGGTTTCTTCTTTAGCCATACTCTCCTTTAAGCCAGAGTTAATATATCCGGTTCGCCATCAGTAATGACGACCATATGTTCGTAATGAGCCGAGGGCCTTCCATCTATCGTTACTTCAGTCCAGCCATCGGGCATCGTTTTAACATCTTTACTTCCCAAATTAACCATTGGCTCTATGGCCAATACCATTCCTGGCTTTAAAACCGGGCCGTCATTGGGAGAACCAAAATTCGGCACCTGGGGTGGTTCATGTAAATTGCGACCGATTCCATGACCGACTAGTTTACGCACTACTCCATACCCCTGACTTTCAGCAATTAACTGTATAGTCGAGGAGACGAGACCTAATTTATTATCTTTTCGAGCTTTGTCAACACCTGCCATCAATGATTTTTTGGTCCAGTCCATAAGGAATCTTTTTTCCTCAGATATCTCACCAATAGCATAGGTACGGGCTGAATCACCATAGAAACCATCAACAATAGAGCCAATATCTACAGAGACAATCTCTCCCGCTTTCATGACTTTTTTGCCCGGAATACCGTGTACAACTTCATCATCAATAGAGATACAAGCCGAGGCAGGAAAGCCATGATAGCCCTTAAATCCCGGAAGAGCTCCCTGAGATCTTATATGATCTTCTATAAGCTTATCAAGCTTGGCGGTAGTCATCCCTTCGAGATTTAGTTTTTCAACCATATCAAGAGTTCTGGCGACCACCTGACCGGCCCGGCGCATGATTTCTATTTCTTCTTTTGTTTTACACTCACACACAATAATACTACTTATTTACTATCTTTAACAAATCTTTAAAAACAGCAGTCGGAGCTTGTTCACCGGTAACTTCCACTAAAATAGATTCTTTACGGTAAAAATTTTCGATCGGCTGAGTCTGTTTTTTATAAACTTCAAGCCTGTTGCGCACAATTGATTCTTCATCATCCGGACGACGCTGCAGTTTTGCATTATCATCATCGCAAACCCCTTTATTTTTAGGCATGTTTGAGGGATGATTATATGTCCGCTGACATATCGGGCAGAACCAACGCCCGGAAAGTCTTCTTACAACTTCTTCATCAGATACCCGCAATAAAATTGCGGCATCCATATTCATATGATTTTTAACAAACATTCCTTTCAGGCTCTCAGCCTGGGGAACGGTACGCGGAAAACCATCGAGAATAAATCCATTATTCAATTCACCACTGGTAACTTTGGTTTCAATTAAACCTACCAGCAGATGATCTGGAACTAATTCTCCCTTTTCCATATATTCTTTGGCTTGCTTGCCTAAATCAGAACCTGCTTTTACAGCATTGCGAAGCAGATCACCGGTTGACAGGTGGAGGACACCAATCTTCTCGGCCAGCTTAACAGCCTGAGTACCTTTTCCTGATCCCGGAGGACCCAAAAAGATCATATTCTTCATCACATTGATCTCCCACGAATTTTACCCTTTTTCATGAACCCATCGTAATGACGCATCATCAGGTGAGATTCAATTTGCTGCAGGGTATCCAAAGCCACACCAACAACGATGAGCAATCCAGTACCGCCAAAGAAGAAGTTGACATTCAGTTTGCCAATTAACACCCAGGGGAGAACAGCAATGGCAGCAAAGAATAGCGCACCCGGTAAGGTGATACGAGTCAGGATTTTTTCAATATATTGCGATGTGTTTTTTCCCGGCCTGATACCTGGAATATAACCACCGTTTTTGCGCATGTTATTTGCTATTTCCATCGGATTAAAAACAATTGCAGTATAGAAATATCCGAAGAATACAATAATGATAGAATAAATAATAGAATACCATAAACCGCCCGGAGCCAACCAAACAGCAATCAGGTTTTGAAGCCAATCGGTTTGCGGGAATAATTGGGCAACCGTAGAGGGCAGAAACATTATTGATTGAGCAAAAATGATTGGGATAACACCGGCTGAGTTAACAGATAAAGGCAAGTGTGTCGCAGCTCCGCCAAAAACTTTTCTTCCGACTACTTTTCTAGGATATTGCACTGGAACTTTTCTCTGAGCCCGGGTTACTAAAATAATAGCGGCAATTACTAGTATCATCATAACTACCATAACCAGACTAAGTAAGAATGAATGGGCGCCATTCCATAAAAAGACAATCTCTTCAACAACAGCATCCGGGAAGCGGGCAATAATGCCAATAAAGATGATAAGGGATATTCCGTTTCCTATTCCACGTTCAGTAATTTGCTCGCCTAACCACATGATAAAAATCGTACCACAGGTAAAAGTTAGAATTGTCAATGGAATAAAACCAGAGGTATCCATATGAACAGCAGAGATACCTCCACTACTTTTAATGGTAGTAAGATAACCTGCCGTACCCCAGGCTTGTAACGAAGCAATCAGCACCGTCAGGTAACGAGTGTACTGCGTGATCTTGCGGCGTCCTTCTTCCCCTTCTCTTTGCAACCGCTGTAAGAAAGGAATTACCGCCCCTAACAACTGGAACATAATCGATGCCGAAATATAAGGCATGATGCCCAGTGCAAAAATAGTAGCTTTAGTAAAAGCACCACCGACAAACAGATCGAATAGTCCAAAAATAGTGTTTTGTGCCAGAGCTGCAGCCAGAATACTGCCATCAATACCCGGTGTAGGAATATGGCCCCCTATTCGGTAAACAACTAACAATCCGAGAGTAAAGAGTATCCTTTTTCTTAACTCTTCGACTTTGAAAATTGACCTGAAGGTTTCAAACACTAGACCACCTCAGCCTTTCCGCCGGCTGCTTCAATTTTTGCAATAGCCGTCTTGCTGAATAGTGCAGCTTTGACTGTATATGCCTTTTCGATTGTTCCGTTTCCAAGAACTTTTACAGGGACATCGGCTTTTTTAATCAAACCGGCTGTCTTTAATGCTATCGGCGTCACTTCGCCGGCTTCAAATTTATTGGCCAGATCGGTAAGATTTACAATCTGATATTCTTTCTTGAATATGTTTGTAAATCCGAATTTCGGCAGTCTGCGATGCAATGGCATCTGTCCGCCTTCACGACCCGGTTTTTTTGTAAAGCCGCTGCGCTGTCCGGCACCTTTGTGGCCGCGTCCTGAAGTTTTGCCCAGTCCGCTGCCGGAACCGCGTCCTACGCGCTTGCGGGTTTTCTTGGAACCTTTTGCTGGTTTTAATGTATGTAGATCCATTTTTCCTTACCCAGGTTAATCTATCTCTTCTACTGTTACCAAATGATTGACAGCACGAATCATACCCCGAATCTGCGGCGTATCATTATGAATGACTGTCCTTCTTATCCTACCCAAACCTAGCGCTTTTATTGTACGCTTCTGGGGTTCTTTCCTATCAATGGTGCTTCGAATCTGTGTAACTTTTATTTTGGCCATCAGTAATTCCTATGACTCAGAAGTATTACCCTTCCTGCCGTTCCTTTAATTCCTGTTCGCGAGTGCGAAGACGTTTCAAACCATTTAATGTAGCCTTAACAACATTATGAGGATTTCTGCTGCCAAGAACCTTGGCCAGAATATCCTGCACACCTAATGATTCCAGTACCGCACGAACCGGACCGCCGGCAATAACGCCGGTACCGGGTGAAGCTGGACGCATTACGACTGTTGTGGCACCAAACAAGCCATCGATGCGATGAGGAATCGTACCTTTAATAAGATTGACAGGTACCATTTCTTTGCGGGCTGCTTCAGTTCCTTTGCGAATTGCATCCGAAACTTCAGGAGCCTTGCCATGACCTATGCCAACCCTGCCCTTTTTGTCACCAACAGCAACCAGAGCCGTAAAACTGAAGCGCCGGCCGCCTTTAACAACCTTAGCTACGCGTTTTACGCTGATAACTTTTTCCTCTAACTCGAGGCTATCCATTTCAAATCGTGCCAATCTTTACCTCATCTATTATTAACAATAAATTTCCTAAAACTTCAGACCGTTCTTCCGAGCTCCATCGGCCACAGCTTTTATCCGGCCATGATAACGATGTTCATTGCGGTCAAAAACGACTATTTCGATTCCTTTTTCCTTAGCTTCAAGGGCAATAATTTCACCGACTTTTTCAGCTATTTTGGTCTTGTTCATATCATCCTTAAGATGACTGGCCACATTTTTGGAATTGGAAGCCGCAGCCACAATCGTAACTTTCTTTTCATCATCAATTACCTGAGCAAAAATATTATTCAGGGATTTTGAAACGGTCAACCGAGGGCGTTCAGCGGTACCTACAACAATTCCGCGAACTTTACGCCGCCGCCGCAAGGCACGTTTTGCCTTCATTATGTTTTTATCAGCCATTATTACACCACACTCAATTAGGAGCCGCTGCCGGCTGTTTTACCAGCTTTAGTGCGAACTTGTTCATCGATATACCGTATCCCTTTGCCCTTGTATGGTTCAGGTTTACGCATCGAGCGAATTTTCGCTGCACACTGGCCGACCATTTGTTTATCGATACCGGTGATAATTATTTTATTTTCCTTGGGTAATACTTCAAGATTGACGCCTTCCGGAGGAGTAAAAATAATAGGGTGCGAATAACCAAGGCTCAGGACACAATGCTTGCCTTTCATTTCCGCGCGGTACCCAACACCAATAATCTGTAATTCTTTTTTAAATCCTTCGGTTACGCCTAAAATCATATTATTAATCAATGCTCTGGTTAAACCATGCAGAGCACGATGGCGTTTCTGTTCTGAAGGACGGGTAACAACAATTCTGTTTTCTTCAACAGCCACCGACATATCCTTGTGTATATTAATACTCAGGTCGCCTTTGGGGCCATTGACTGCCAATTTTTGTCCATCGATATCCACTTTGGTCTTATCCGGTATCGGTATCGGCGCTTTGCCAACTCGTGACATCCTACAATCCTTTCCTTACCAGCACTTCAGTACCACTTCTCCGCCAATCCCTTTTTGGGTAGCGTCAAAATTTGTCATTACACCGCTGGATGTAGAGATAACCATGATACCCCGGTTGTTAAAGGTAGAAGAACGCACCTGCTCGGCATCAAAATATCTGCGTAAGCCGGGGCGTGAAATTCTTTGAATACCTTTTAAAACCGGACGATCACCTTTAAGGTATTTCAGATAAACCCGAAGGATACCCTGTTTGTTATCCGGAAGTTCCACGACATCTTTAATAAAGCTATTCTCCTGCAATATCCGTACCACTTCTCTTTTTAGATTTGAAGCGGGAATATCCACAGCATTTTTCTTGGCTTTGGATCCGTTTCGAATCCGAGTCAGGAGATCAGCAATGGGATCAGTCATACTCATTTAATTGGCTCCATCATAATTTATCTACCAACTGGCTTTCATAACTCCGGGAAGATCACCAGCCAGCGCCATTTGTCTGAAACAAATACGGCAAAGTCCGAAACGTCTCATGAATGCTCTCGGTCGACCACAACGCCGGCACCTGGTATAGCCGCGTACCTTGAATTTCGGTTTCGCCTTTTGTTTAATTAACAAACACTTCTTCGCCATAACACTCCTATTTGCGGAAAGGCATTCCCATTGCTGTCAACATCTGCCGTGCTTCATCATCGGTTTTAGCTGTCGTTGTAATGGAAATATTCATTCCACGAATTTTATCAATCTTATCCAAATCTATTTCCGGGAAAATAAGCTGTTCCTTTAATCCCAGATTATAATTACCGCGTCCATCGAAAGACTTTGAGCTGATTCCTCTGAAATCTCTGATACGTGGTATTGCCACATTGATCAGACGATCCATAAATTCCCACATCGAATCCCGGCGTAAAGTAACGCAGCATCCAATCGGCATACCCTCACGAAGCTTAAAATTGGAAATACTTTTACGAGCTCTGGTAATCAAAGGTTTGTGGCCGGTAATTTTAGCCAGGTCTTCAACAGCAGCATCCAGAGCCTTGGCATTTTGAGTAGCTTCGCCGACACCAATATTAAGAGTAATCTTACTAAGCTTGGGAACTTCCATCGGTGATTTATATTTGTTCTCTTTCAAAAGCTTGGGAACAACCTCACTGAAGTATCTATCTTTTATAATCGACATTTTACGCTACCTCAAATCTCTTCGCCAGTCTTGCGACAGATACGAATTCGTTGTTTTTTTCCACCCTCAGTGAGGACCTTGGTAGATAATCTTGTCGGACCCGACAGAGTATTACTGTAAATAGCCACATTACTCAAATGAATCGGGGCTTCAATAGATATCACCCCCCCTTTGGGGTTCTTCTGAGTGGGCTTCTGGTGTTTTTTCCTCAGATTAACACCTTCCACAACTATTTTATTTTTGGCTTCCTCAACGTACAGAACTCTTCCGGTTTTACCCTTGCTCTGTCCGGTTCTGATAAAAACAGTATCACCTTTTTTAATCCGCATAAGTCTTTTCCCCCATTACAATACCTCAGGGGCGAGGGATATAATCTTCATAAATTTTTTTTCTCTGAGTTCACGGGCAACCGGACCGAAGATACGAGTTCCTCTTGGTTCCAGTTGTTCGTTAATAATCACGGCCGCATTATCCGCAAAACGAATCAGCGAGCCGTCTTTACGTTGCAACGCTCTTTTAGTTCTCACAACTACCGCCTTGCAGACTTCAGACTTTTTCACTGTTCCGCCCGGGATAGCTTCTTTGACCGCGACAACGATTATGTCTCCGACCGTAGCACCATGTTCTCGTCCGCCAAGGACCCTGAAACACATGGCTTTTTTAGCCCCGGAATTATCGGCTACATTTAAGATAGTAAATTCCTGAATCATCTATCTTTCATCCTTGTTTATCACAAGACCAGTCGTTCTCATGTTAGGGCTTATTTGGCCCTGGTTACTACTTCCACTAAACGCCATCTTTTGGTGGCTGACAGGGGACGGGTTTCCATCACCTTAACAAAGTCACCGATTCTGGCATCATTATTTGCATCATGCGCATATACTTTTGAATTAGTCCTGAAAACCTTCTGATAAACAGGATGTCTCATAGTACGGTCAATACGAACAACAATGGTTTTATCCATTTTATCAGAAGTTACCGTACCCAAACGTATCTTGCGTTCGTTTCTTTTTTTCGTTTCAGCCATAAGTAAAACCTTTACTTACCCTCTTCCTTTTTTTTGGCGCCGGTTTCCGGCAAAATGCTTATTTTACTATCTGCTAATCTTCGTATACCTGTTTCATCTTCATGCAGGACCGTCAAAATTGTAGCAATTTCCCGACGGATAAGTCTTAAGCGAAGAGGATTATCAAGCGATTTAACCGATTTCCGCATATTTAAATTAAATTTTTCATCAAGCAAGTCGCTTCTTTTCTGCAGGAGTTCATCGCGGGTCATTTCTCTCAAAGATTGAAGTTTCATCACCGTTATACTCCTTCCGTTTCAGCTCGGGTAATAAACTTTGTTTTTAAAGGGAGTTTATTGGCCGCAAGTCTTAAAGCCTCTTTGGCCATCTCGATAGAGACCCCTTCTATTTCAAAAAGAATACGTCCCGGCTTTACAACCGCAACCCAGTATTCTGGAGATCCCTTACCTTTACCCATACGGGTTTCAGCCGGTTTCTTTGTAACGGGTTTATCAGGAAAAATTCTGATCCAGACCTTACCGCCACGCTTAATAGAACGAGTCATGGCAATACGAGCAGCTTCAATCTGACGATTGGTAAGCCAACAGGGTTCCATAGCCTTGAGACCGAATTCACCAAAACTGACAGCTGAGCCGCCCTTGGCTTTTCCACCCATACGTCCACGTTGCTGCTTGCGATATTTTACTTTTTTTGGCATTAACATAAGTAATTACTCCGCATCTCTTTTGGGTGGATTGGGCTTATTTGATCCAGCTTGGGATGAATCATTTTTGCCTGAATCTGTTTTAGGTGGATTTGGCTTTCTATCAGGAGATGATTGTCTATCAAAAGGTGCTTGTTGTCTACCATCCGGACGACGACCCTTTGGTTGAGAACCACCACCAGAAGGCTGCATTCCGGCTTTGCGTACACGACCGCGAGGACGTTTACGTTTTTTATCACCGGGCATTCCACTTTTCTGACGTGAAGGAGGAGCAGATTGATCCTGAGAAATTTTCTCATCTCCGGAGAAATGTTTAGCCCGATCAAGAATCTCGCCTCTGCATATCCACACTTTGACACCAATTGTGCCATAGGTAGTATTAGCCGTAGAAGTTGCATAGTCAATGTCAGCTCTCAAAGTGTGCAGTGGAACTCGGCCTTCATGATATTTTTCTGTACGGGCAATTTCAGCTCCACCCAGACGACCACCGCATTGAATCTTGATGCCAATCGCTCCCATTTTCATAGTAGCAGCCAGAGATTTTTTCATAGCACGACGGAAGGCAATACGACCTTCGAGCTGATGAGCTATGGAATCGGCTACCAACTGGGCGTCAAGCTCAGGTTTGCGTACTTCTACTATATTGAGCATGATGTCTTTTTGGGTAAGCATTTGAAGCTCGCTTCTAAGACGATCAACTTCAGCTCCTTTACGACCGATAACGATGCCCGGACGTGAAGTATGAATGTCAACCGTTACTTTTTTAGGAGCACGAGATATACCCACCGTAGCGATACCAGCATTGTCTAAACGCTTATTAATGTACCGCTTGATCATCAAATCCTCAAAAATAAGGTCAGAGAAATTCCGATCCGAAGCAAACCACCTGCTATTCCAGGTTCTGGTAATTCCAAGCCTTATGCCGATCGGATTAGTTTTCTGTCCCAAGCTACTCTCCTTATATCCTAAGTAATAATTTACTTATTTATTCTTTTGATTCCTTACCGGCTTTACTGCCGGAATCAGCTTTTGTTGTTTTCGTTTTTGAACCGGATACTGAAGCCGCACCTTTTTTGGGGGCAGCTTTTTTGGTTGTCTTTTTTGCCGGTTTCTTCTCTACCTTAGCCTTTTTAATCTTGGCTGCCGTTTTCTTTGCAGACGTTTTTTTCTTGGCAGTAGTCTTTTTCTTGGGAGCATCAGATTCTGCTTCATCAGCCTTTTTGGCTTTTTTCCTGGCAGCTTTCAAAGCATCGGCAACATCCATTTCACCTTCGATTTTCACCGTAAGATGGCAGTGACGCTTACGAATTCGGAATATACGCCCCATTGATTGAAACTGGATTCGTTTGGCCGTTGGAGCGTTGTCTACAGAAATATCGCTGATCATAAGATCTTCCGGCCGCAGGTGATCAGTACCTTCAGTTGACAGAGCATTTGCCGCGGCTGATTTAATTGTTTGCGCCAAATGACGAGCAGCAATTTTAGGTGTAAAGTTTAATATGTTGAGGGCTTTCTCAACCGGTAAATCTTTCACCATTTCAGCCACCAGCCTCATCTTGCGGGGCGGGATGCTCAAATATTTCAAACTGGCAGTAGCTTTAACTAACATCTCTCAACCTAACCTTTCAAAGAAGAGGAACGCTCGGACAACCGGCCGGCATGACCACGGTAGGTACGAGTTGGAGAAAATTCCCCTAACTTATGACCTACCATATTCTCGGTAATATATACCGGAATAAATTTATTACCATTATGCACCGCAATGGTGTGCCCGACAAAATCGGGGGTAATGGTAGAACGGCGTGACCAGGTTTTAATGACTCGTTTGTCACCACTACTGTTTAACTTTTCAACTCTTCCAGCGAGTCGCTCTTCTATAAATGGTCCTTTTTTCAGTGACCGTGGCATCTATTTACACTCCATCAGCATTTATATTTTCGTTCTTCGATCTTGTACAAGATGATCGTTTGATTTACGCTTACTGCGCGTCTTATATCCTTTAGTCGGCTTTCCCCAAGGAGTACAAGGATGACGTCCGCCGGAACTGCGTCCTTCACCACCACCCATCGGGTGATCAACCGGGTTCATCGCCACACCGCGAACCGAGGGGCGGCGTCCGCGCCAGCGAGTTGCACCAGCTTTTCCCCAGACGACATTCTTATGATCTACATTAGAAACCTGTCCGACTGTTCCGTAGCAAACACCAGGAACCGTTCGAACTTCACCCGACGGCATCTTCAGAATAGCTTTATTGCCTTCTTTAGCCACCAGCTGCACCATAGAACCGGCAGAGCGAGCCATCTGCCCCCCTTTACCCGGTTTCATTTCGATATTATGAACAATAGAGCCAAGCGGCATTTTGCCTAAAGGCATGGAATTGCCAACTTTGACATCAACGTTTTCACCAGTAATAACCTGATCATTGACTTTTAATTCATTGGGAGCCAAAATATATCTTTTTTCTCCGTCAATATAATGAAGCAGCGCAATACGAGCCGAACGATTGGGATCATATTCTATCGAGGCAACCCGAGCAGGGATATCATGCTTGTTGCGCTTAAAGTCAACGATACGATAAAAGCGTTTATGTCCACCACCACGACAGTAAGCAGTAATACGACCTTTATTATTACGGCCGCCGCTCTTGCGAATCGGCTCTAACAATGACTTTTCAGGAACGGTAGAAGTTATATCATCAAAAGCCGGGACTGTCCTGAATCGCAATGATGGAGTCATGGGACGATATTTCTTAACAGCCATAGTTGGAATCCATCCTCACTTATTACATATTCTCAAAAATAGTGATAACCTCGCCCTTCTTAAGGCGAACAATCGCCTTTTTCCAGGTCGGGGTCTTGCCAATATTACGCCCCATACGCCGAACTTTTCCCGGCATAATAATAGTGCGTACCGAATCTACTTTGACCTTAAAAGCACTTTCAACAGCTTTTTTGATCAAGGGCTTATTAGCCTTCTTATCAACTTCAAAGACATAATCATTATTCTGCTCACGAATTATCGTAGAGCGCTCAGTGTTGATATGAGTTTTAATTATCAACCGAGGGTCACTGTTCATGAGAACACCTCCCCAACTTTTTCCAAGCCGGCTTTGGTTATAAAAACACAATCTGCATTTAACAGATCGTAACCATTAGCCAAACTAGCCCGGCAATATTTCACTTTGGTCAGATTACGGCAAGACAATACAAGTTCATTATTGAGTCCTTCATCCAGTACCAAACATTTTTTATTAACCAAATCAAACTTGGAAATCATACCGGTAATATTTTTGGTTTTTATTTCTTTCAATTCAATCTTATCAAGAATCTTAATCTGTTCCGACTGGACCTTAGCTGAAAAAACAGATTGAAGAGCAAGTTTTTTCATCTTACGCGGTAAATTATTTCCGTATAAACGAGGGTGCGGTCCAAATACCGTACCACCACCACGCCACACAGGTGAACGAGAAGTACCGGCACGAGCCCGGCCGGTTCCTTTTTGACGGTATGGCTTGCGTCCGCCTCCGCTTATGTCACGTCTGGTTTTGGTGCTGGAATTACCCTGTCTTTGACGCGCCAGATAATTCACCACATACTGATGAACCACAGCTTCATTAGGCTCAATTCCAAACACTTCCGCTTTTAGATCAACGGTCCCGACTTCCTGGCCATCCTGGTTATAAACTTTTACATTCATATTATTTAATCCAACTACCTGGTCCGGTTAGAAACTCGAATCTTTACTAAAGATCCTTTGTTTCCCGGAACCGCACCTTTTACAAGCATGAGATTTTCTTCTTCAATAATTCTTACTACACGCAGATTAAGGGTAGTGACATTGTCATTACCCATCCGACCAGCCATCCTCGTCCCCTTGAAAACTCGAGACGGATACGAAGATGCGCCAATAGATCCCGGAGCACGCCAACGATCTGACTGACCGTGAGTTTTATTTGCTCCATTGAAGTGATGTCTTTTCATAGCACCGGAAAAACCAAGTCCGCGGGAGACACCAGTCACATCAACCTTTTGACCCACTTTAAACATATCTACTTTAAGAACTGAGCCCACTTCCAGTCCTTCTTCATCTGTTTTAATTTCACGAAGATACTGTGATGGCTCAACACCGGCTTTTTTAAAATGACCAGCAACAGGCTTATTGATCCTGCTCTTACGCAGCGTGCCAAAACCTACCTGAACAGCACTGTAACCGTGCTTGTCCTTAGTCTTTAAAGCAACCACAGGACACGGACCAGCTTCGAGAACAGTAACTGAAACAGCATCGCCTGATTCTTCAAAGATACGGGTCATACCTATTTTTTTGCCAAAGATTTCTTTCATATTAACCCTTCCTGTCATCAGGTCTTAATCTCCACATCAACACCTGCCGGCAAATCAAGCTTCATCAAAGCATCAACAGTCTGCGGTGTAGAGTCAAAAATTTCAATCAACCGTTTATGTATTCTGGTTTCAAACTGCTCACGAGATTTTTTGTCGACATGAGGCGATCTCAGAACGGTATAAACAGTTCTTTTGGTAGGCAAAGGAACCGGTCCAACAATTTTAGCGCCGGTACGCAGAACTGTTTGAGCAATCTCCTTTGTCGAGCGGTCCAGTGCATAATGATCATATGCCTTGAGCCTAATGCGTATTTTTTGCACGTTCATAACAGCACAATATCCTTATTCAATAATATCGGCAATAACACCGGCACCGACTGTGCGGCCGCCTTCACGAATCGCAAATCGCAATTCCTTCTCCATCGCGATCGGAGTTATCAACTCGATCGACATCGCTACGTTATCACCAGGCATTACCATCTCTACACTATCTGGAAGAGTCGCCACTCCCGTTACGTCAGTCGTACGGAAATAGAACTGTGGACGATACCCGTTAAAGAACGGGGTATGACGACCACCCTCTTCTTTCGTCAATATATATACTTCAGCTTTAAATTTTGTATGCGGGG
>JBDRQG010000343.1:0-4813 GCA_043826475.1 bacterium | reverse complement strand
AACTTAAAATCTTTGCCTGGATCGAGGTCTTTTACAATCGTATTAGAAAACATTCAACCATCGGATATGTAAGTCCGGTTGACTTTGAAGATAGAAAAACATATGCTAATTAAAGTGTCCATTAAAATAGGGGAACCTCAGAGGCCTGTCCTCCTGACAATTTGTGTCCACGGCAGATGCCCTCGTCTGCCGTTTTTATCTGCGTCGTCAGGAATCCTTTCCTGACGATTTTTTAATCTGGGGACTCTTCCTTTTTAATTGAATTCTTGTCAACTTTACAATATATAGAAATAAATTATTAAGGAGAACATAATGAAAGAAATTATCAATACCGATAAAGCTCCGGCCGCAATCGGCCCCTATTCTCAGGCGGTTAAAGTTGACTGCGGAAAAGTTGTTTATTGCTCCGGGCAAATTCCCCTTGATCCGGCAACAATGCAAATAGTCGGGGAGAGTGCCGCCGAACAATGCGTGCAGGTAATGAAGAACTTAAAGGCAGTATTGGAAAAAGCTGGCGCCGATTTTTCCAAAGTGGTCAAGACGACAATTTATTTACATGACATGAATGATTTCGCAGCGGTCAATGAGGTCTATGCCAAATCATTCCCGGAGAATCCCCCGGCCAGAGCAACAGTTCAGGTTGCTCGCTTACCCAAAGATGTCAAGGTGGAGATCGATGCCATAGCCGTGTTGTAGGGAAGGATCCCTGCTATCCTGCCTTTTCAATAACAAAACCATCGGGTTTGTCATACTCGCGAATGCGGGTATCTATGCTTTGTTCTCGGCAGAAGCCCACGTCTGCCGTTTTTATTGTGGGTGGCAGATGTCCACATCTGCTCCTAATAGAATAGGTAATACCTCCCCTAAACCACACATAAACCAGACAATAAACACTTCGTGTGTTGACATGGATAGCGGGGGAGATTTTAATCTGGATTTTAGATAAAATTATCAGTATTATTAATCAATGTTAAAAAAAACCATAATTTTAATTATCCTATCGTTTCTTATTTTTGCCCCAATTATAGGTGAAGTTTTACCACTTATTGAAATCTTCTTTCCTCTGGGTGGTGCTTTTCATGTTCCCTGGGATGCCCCTCCTTTCATGGAATCATTCCTTCCGATGTTTGGTATTTTCTCAATGGGGATTGGAGGGATTGGTTTATTATTATATTTTATAACAAGAGGAAAGAAAATAGGTGGGGTGAGAGCATATTCCTATGTCATGATAGTATATAGTATTTTAGGATTTATAATATGGTTTTATTATTTTTTTGTTAGATTTCTTGGAGCAATTCCAATATTGTATAATGATTTTAGTTTCTATTATTTTTGGATCGCAATGACATTACCACATTGTATTTGGTTTTTCTTTTTAAGATATACTTTGAAAACTATAAAAAATGTTCCTCTTATTGAATCTGATGATGATATTAAAGAAATTATTGAGAATCCAATTGATTAAATTTTTTGTTGTATCACGATCTTTTTCTGTTATCCTCAATAAAATTGGCGGGTCCGAAGACGGAACCGCCCTACTTAGCCAATTCTGACTGACCAAAACCAATCCCAACCAATTAAATCCCCTATTTCTGCCTTCCCTATGCCATCAAACGACTTCCAATATGGAAAAATAAATAAATTTATCCTTGACAAAACTCCGAAATCGGTTTTCTTGTGCTTCCATAAGTATGTGAAAACAGTCACAAAGCGTGGCTGAGACTGTAGATGGAAGGTGCGGTAGTATGACGGAGTACTTGTCAGTTGCATTTTTTATTATTGCCGGCACCGGTATTGTTCTTTTTACCTTCTTTCTGGCGAAATTGATTCGCCCCCATCACCCCTACAAAGAAAAAAGCATGCCCTATGAATGTGCCGAAAATCCAGTCGGTGATTCATGGATAAGATTTAATAACAGGTTCTATATTTTCGCCCTCCTGTTCGTAATATTTGATGTGGAAGTGGTTTTCCTCTTTCCATGGGCGGTGGCGTTCGGCCAACTTGGCTTGTTTGCCCTCGTTGAGATGGTGATATTTATATTAATCCTGTTTTTTGGCTTATTCTATGCCTGGAAAAAAGGGGTACTCAAATGGGTATAATCAAAAAAATACCGGTTTACAGCGAAAATATTCCCGGGGGAGCCTTTGTTCTGACATCTTTGGAAGCAGTCCTGAATCATGGGCAGTCTAAATCCTTATGGTATCTGTTATTCGGAACCGCCTGTTGTGCTATCGAACTAATGTGCACCGGAGCTTCCCGCTATGACTTTGACCGGTTGGGGATGATATTCCGTGCCTCACCGCGCCAGGCCGATCTGATTATCGCGGCCGGAACCATTACCAAAAAGATGGCACCCCGCTTGAAACGCCTTTATGATCAGATGGCCGAACCCCGATATGTAATCGCTATGGGCGGTTGTACCATCAAAGGCGGCCCGTTTTATTATGATAGTTATTCCGTTGAAAAAGGGATCGACCATATTATCCCGGTCGATATATATATACCCGGATGCCCTCCGCGTCCCGAATCCCTCATGGAGGGCTGTATTCATTTACAGAAGAAGATAAGAACCCAAAAACTCGTTGACTGGCAGGAAAAGTAGAGTGACTCGACAAGAACTGGCATCATACATCGTTGAGAAATACGGAGATCTGATGAAACCGCTGGAAACAGGGAAGTATGATCCTCTTTTTGTAGTCGAAGTTGATAAACTGGTTGAAGTTGCTCAAAAACTTAAAGCGGACGAAAATCTCAGGTTTGATTTCCTGTGTAATGCCTGCGGAGTGGATACCGGTCAAAATTTTGAGGCGGTTTATAATATCTCTTCGATGACCAAAAACCTCCGTTTGGATTTTAAAGTAATTCTCCCTTATGACAAAGCCGAAGTTGAATCCCTGCAAACAGTTTGGCCGGGAGTTGGCTGGTACGAGAGGGAGATCTGGGAGCTGTACGGTATTAATGTGAAGAATCATGGCAACCTGACCCGTTTCCTTTTGCCCGATGACTGGGATCAGGGATTTCCGATGCGCAAAAACTGGGATGCTCCCGATTTTGTAAGGTTGCCGGAGAAATAAGATGGCGGATTTAAGGACAGACGAATTTACCATTAATATGGGCCCACACCATCCCTCAACTCACGGAGTGTGCCGTCTTATTCTGACTATGGATGGAGAGAAGATCATAAAGATCGAACCCTCAATTGGGTATCTTCATCGGGCAATCGAAAAAATCTGTGAAAACCGCTCTTATACGCAATGTATCCCGATTTTGGATCGGTTCGAATATGTAACCTCGATGTCGTGTAATTATGTTTTTTCACTGGCAACTGAACGAATCGCCGAGATGGAAATACCGGAAAGAGCGGAATATCTTCGGGTTATTATGCTTGAGCTTAATCGTATTGCCTCGCACTTGATTTTCTACGGTGTAACGGCGATGGATATCGGAGCCTTGACACCGTTCCTATATGGTCTTCGGGAACGGGAACTGATTATTGATCTATTTGAAATGACCTGCGGTCAGAGATTAACCTACAATTATATCCGTATCGGCGGTGTCTCCAAAGATATCCCCAAAGAGTTCGAACCCAAATGCCGTGAAGCTCTAAAAATTATTGGCGAGAAATTGGCTGATTATGAAGGCCTTCTCAATGAAAACCCAATCTGGTTAGCCCGTACCAAAGGAGTTGCGGTTCTTCCGAAAGAGTTGGCTATCGAATACGGCGTTTCCGGACCAGTGCTGAGAGCATCGGGAGTACAATACGACATCCGCAAAAATGATCCTTATTGTATTTATGATAAATTTGATTTCAATATTCCGGTACGTCAAAATGGCGACTGTTTCGATCGGTACATGCTCCGTCTGGATGAGATCAGGGAATCGATAAAGATAATATCACAGGCACTGGATGGGTTACCGGAAGGTGAGATTCAGAATAAAAAGGCAAAGTTGACTTATAAGCCGCCGGCTGGTGAAACTTATACAAGAATTGAAAATTCGCGTGGAGAGATGGGTGTCTATTTGATTTCTGATGGAAGTAAAAAACCACTCAGAGTTAAAACCAGAGGAGCCTCGTTTAATCATCTTCAAGTTTTACCACATTATGGAACCGATATGTTGATTGCCGATCTGGTTGCCAATTTTGCAACGTTGGATATTATTATGCCCGAGGTGGATCGATGAACTGGCCCATTGCTACATTGGAACTTACGCCACTGTTTACCTGGCTGAGAGGGTTGCTGGTTGACTTGGGACTGCCTGATATGTGGGTAACATCAATTAGTTATATTGCTTTGGGCGCCATCACTTTTGGAGCATTGGCAGTGCTGGCTCTTTTCCTTGTCTGGTGGGAACGTAAAATTGCCGGGCATATTCAGCAGCGATTCGGCCCGATGCGTCATGGTTGGCACGGCTGGTATCAGACTCTGATGGATGGCCTCAAACTCCTTCAAAAAGAAGATGTGGTTATTGCTTCTCGCGATAAGGTAGTCTTTTTCTGGGCTCCGGTTATCTGCTTTGTGGCTGCCTTTTTAGCCTATGTGGTTATGCCCTGGGGTGATGGATTGATTGTCGCTGATCTCAATATCGGTATCCTTTATATAATGGCAGTAACAACTTTTACTGTCATATCATTGGTAATGGCTGGCTGGGGGTCGAATAATAAATATGCTCTTTTAGGGGGAATGCGTTCAGCAGCCCAGGTTGTCAGTTACGAAGTTCCTATGGTAGCCTCGGTTTTGACGATTATCGTATTTGTCGGATCCCTTTCAATGGTTGATATTGTAAAAGCACAATCGGGTTGGATCTTCAACTG
>JBDRQG010000342.1:0-3185 GCA_043826475.1 bacterium | reverse complement strand
ACGGGTGCAATTGGTGATACTGGAGTGCAGGGAGATACCGGAATTCAAGGTGACACTGGTGTAACTGGTGCTATTGGAGATACTGGAACACAAGGTGATACAGGTTCTCAGGGCGACACCGGAGCTCAAGGCGATACTGGTGTAACAGGAGATACAGGCATTACGGGTGACACCGGTTCTCAGGGAGACACTGGAGTTCAAGGGGATACTGGCGTAGCAGGAGATACGGGCATTACAGGAGATACTGGGGTTACAGGAGACACGGGTTCTCAGGGAGACACGGGTATCGGAGACACAGGCACACAAGGAGATACGGGCGTTGCTGGTACACTTACACTTCTGTCAACTACAGACAATGTGAATTTGAATGTTTTGACAAAAAGTACGCTTTATACGGTGGCTGGCGGTGTTAGTGGAATGGTTACTCATGTGATTATTAGAAACGCAAGCGTCTCATTAACAACGGTTGAAGCAAGTTTTGGATTTAATGCAAATGCCGACAATTGGCAATTTGGACGGGATTTTATGGCTTTAACAACGTCGTCTATGAGCATATTGATTTTGCCAGCAGATGGAGCTATTGTTGGAAGTACAGGGGCTGTGTTTGGGATTAAATGTTCTACTGCTCAGGGAGTGGCAGCAACATGCTCAATTGATGTTATAGGCTATGAAGTCTGACCCTTGACAAAATAATAAAAATGTGGTATACTTAGATATACTAGGATGTAAAAATAGCCTTTCGGAAATGTGTTTTTAAATATAGAAAGAAGGGTTGGTTTCTTTGGCTATTCCAACCCTATTAAAATTATATAAGGAGCAATGTGACTACGAGCGAACAATGGAAGTTGGAATCGGAGTGGGAAAGAGAGTGGCATTCGACGTGCCAAAATAGCTATGGTGAGGAAGAAAAACAATTATTATATTTCAACAGAATGGGCTTTAAAGCCTTTCATAATACTAAATCTCCATATAACTTTGATTTGGGCGGAGTGAGTGTTGCCGACATTGGTGGCGGGCCGTATAGCATCTTATTAAAATGTGTCAATTATTCTATGGCTACAGTTTTTGACCCATGCCTCTACCCAAGCTGGGTGGCTGATAGATATTCTTTAGCGGGTATAACCTACTTAAAACAAAAAGGCGAAGATATAGACATTTCAAAAAAATATGACATTTGTTTAATCTATAATTGTCTCCAACACACAGAAGACCCTCAAAAAATAATCAACAATGCTTTAGCCATTTCAAAAGAAGTAAGAATTTTTGAATGGATTAATACTGCAATTACAAAGGGTCATCCTCATGCTTTTACAAAAGACCAACTGGATGAATGGTTGGGTGGTAATGGCAAGACGGAGACCTTAAAGGGTCAAGCAAATTGTTGGGGTGAATGCTATTTTGGAATTTTCAAAGGAAAATATTATAATGAATAAATACCGTTTTCATATGATTGGGTATACTCATCTTCCGTGTTCTAAGGACTTTTTTGCTTGTGCATTTACAGCAAAGAATTATAATATGTCTCAGATGTTACTTGATTTGGGGCATGAAGTTTTTTATTATGGGTCGGAAGGGTCTACAGTTCCTTGTACGGAATTTATACAAACACATTCTCTTCGAGATATACAAAATACTTGGGGCGAAGGAAATAATTTGAGCATTATTGGCTATTCTTACAAGGACAGCCAATTCAGGCATGATTTTGGCACAGCCAAAACCCCACTTACTTTGGGGTTTTATGACAAGTGTTCAGAAGAAATTAACAAAAGAAAAAAACCAGATGATTTTTTGATGATACCACAAGGTTATTATCATAAGCCAATTGCAGATAAAGTTCAACTTTATAAAAATTGTGAATTTGGAATAGGATATCGCGGCTCAGTCAAAGGATATTTTCGTGGATTCGAATCATCTTATATACAAAACTTCACTTATGGAAGTGAATCTCCTCGTCAATCAATAAACGGGGCATATTATGACAGAATTTTTGGCAACTATTTTAATCCTGATGACTTTGAGTTTTCTGATACCCCCGAAGACTATTATTTGTATTTAGGGCGTATGATACAGCGCAAAGGCGTAATGACAGCCGTAAAAGCTACTCAGGCAATTGGCGCTAAGTTAATATTGGCAGGACAAAAAGACAAAGCAATAAATGAGAAAACACTTCCTAGCAATTGTGAATTTATTGGCTATGTAGACATTGAGCAAAGAAAAAAGTTAATGTCGAAAGCTATTGCTACTTTTACTCCAACAATGTACCTTGAACAATTTTGTGGTGTACATTGTGAAAGTATGTTGGCAGGTGTGCCACCGATTACAACTTCCTTTGGAGTTTTTCCAGAAACAATACCTGATTATTTGGATGGTAAAGTTGGTTTTCGTTGCAACACATTGCAGGATTTTGTAGATGCGACAGTAAAAGCAAAATCATTTACTAAGAAAGATAGAATGTTTGTTCGAAAATACGGTGAAAAGTTTTTGACAACAAATGTTATGGGAAAATATCAAAAATGGTTTGATGATATTCATCAATTATATTTGTCAACTTTGGACTCTAAAGTTAAGGGTTGGCATTATTTGAGAGATGAATATGCCAAATAATAACATCCTATCAGGAAAAGATTGGGGAAACGACAGCCCAAAGACCTATGTTGTCTTGGGTTGTCGTCGTTCTGGAACTTCTTTCATTGCCAACGCCTTATTAAAAATGGGCGTTGACATGGGTTCAACTCCTTGGCGATGCGAAGATATAGAATTTGTAAAACTTAATGAAAAAATTATAAACGGGGTGGCGTTCTCCCGCATCTCATGAGTCTATTATGCAATCGGCGAAAGAGTATGTTGGAGAAATTAAAAGATTGCTTTTATCAAAAAGAAAAAAGAATTATCTTTTTGGTTGGAAAGACCCTCGCCAAGTTTTGACGGCAGAAGCATATCTTCCGTATCTTGATGGAGACACTTATCTTATTTGCATGTTCAGAAAACCTGAATATGTAAAAGAGAGTCTTGCAAGAATGGGGCAATATGCTAAGGGAGACATAATGGCAAAAGAATATAGCATTAGAATTATTCATACCATAATGAAATTTATGGGTATTGAATTGAATGAATTATTATAAAACAACATAAAAGAAGTATTTTATGTGCTTCGCATATTATATTAATATTAAATAAAAAAGAGG
>JBDRQG010000341.1:0-3886 GCA_043826475.1 bacterium | reverse complement strand
ATCTTGTTGATTCGGAATATTTTTTTAGATTATAGTAGCACGAATATTTAATACGTGCTACAGGAGAAGGAAAATGGATGCATTAAAACGATTTGGGATTTCTTTGCCGGCTGGATTACTGAACCGGTTTGACAGGGAAATTGCCGAAAAGGGTTATCATAATCGGTCTGAAGCGTTTCGCGATCTGATTCGCCAATATCTTGTCAAACGTGATCTTGACAAGAATGAAGAGATTGTTGGGGTATTATCCCTTGTCTATGATCATCATGTACCCAGCCTTTCGAATCATTTGAATGATCTGCAGCACGACCATCATAAACATATATTATCAAACACACATATTCATTTAGATCATCATAACTGCCTTGAAGTTATAATTCTGAAAGGACGCTATAGCGCTGTAAAAGGACTTTCTGACAGAATTATCGGCATACGCGGCGTTAAACATGGTGATCTAAGTTTTACATCAACCGGAAAAAATCTTTCGGGAGTTTAAGGAAGGAATCAATATGAAAAAGAGTGCATTTCTTTTTATAATATTTTCACTGACAAATTCAGCATTTTCTACTATGCCGGTTTTTCGGGATACTCTGAAAGTATATCCCTTTGACCCGGTTGTCGTGACCGGAACCCGAATCGAAATGCCCAAGAAAGATTTGCCGGTGGCGTTATCCATTATCACAAGCACAGTGATCGACGAGCAGAATTACAAACCATTACTGGATCTGGTCTCGGAGAATGTACCCGGCTTATTTGTAACTCAGCGGACCAATCTTGGCTATGGTGTTTCCAGTGGCTCGGGCGGGCAAATATCTATTCGTGGAATAGGTGGTTATCCGAATACTCAGGTGGCTGTATTAATTGACGGAAGACCGGATATCATGGGTTTATTCGGCCATGCACTAGGTGACGCCTATTTCATGCACGATATTGAAAAAATTGAGGTGATCCGAGGACCGGCGTCGGTCCTGTACGGTTCCAATGCCATGGGCGGCGCTATCAATATTATTCCCAGACATGAGCACCAAAAGGGATTTCATCTGTATGCCCCCATTACTTATGGCAGTTACAATACAAGCCAATCATTTGTTCGAAACACGTATAGTAACGGTAATTTCGGATATTCGCTATCCCTTGGATACCGGAATAGTGACGGTTTTCGGACTGATGCCAATGACTCGTACTATTCAACAAGCGGTAATCTGGAATTGCATAGTACCATTAACGATCATTTGAAAATAATTTTAAACAGCTACATATCAAATTCCGATATTCATGATCCCGGCCAAGCTATTGCATTGGTTGATTCGAATAATATTCCTTCGGATACTCTTTTTGATATAAACAGAAAAGGTGGTGATTTAACTATAACACATTTATCCGAGAAACTTCAAAGTGAGCTGAAGATACATTACAATTCCGGTCATCACGATATCGATTTCGGTGATTATATATCCGATGATTATACAACTGGTTTTATACTATCTGAGACTTATCAGTTATTTGATAGTGGAAAAATTACCGGTGGAATAGACGGAAAATGGTATGGCGGCAAAGCCTGGTTAAATCAGAGATGGGAAGAATATCATATCAATGAATATGGTATATATGCTATCTATTACCAGAAATTTTTAAAATATTTGAATCTAAGCGCTGGTGCGCGGTATACGAATCATAACATTGTCGGCAATCTTTTTATTCCGTCTTTTGGATTAACAGCCCAGCTGCCAATGCAATTTGTACTAAAAGCTCAATATTCAGAAGGATATCGAAATCCGACAATAAATGAACTGTACCTGTTTCCCCCTTCTAATACTGAAATCAAACAGGAAATTGTTAAAAGTTATGAGACCACTATAGAGAAACAATTTGCTACGTTTGTAAGCACGTCAATAACTCTTTACAAAACAGAAGCAACGAACCTTATTGAGAAATATTATGGGGCATATGCCAATGTAAAGGATGTTGACGCCATTGGAATTGAATGGGAAGGTGAATTGCTATTACCGCCACAAATGGCGATTACATGGGCAGCAAGTTCAGCAACCTACTCGCAAATAATTTCAGGAAGCCCCGGAGAAAAAATCAATATTGCCACACGCTATAAAACGACTAATGATATCACCATTGGACTTCAAGGACAATGGATAAATAATTTATATAGTTACTCCCAACCTTACTATTCAATGTTAATAAATTCACCGAAGACTGAATATATTCGTCTCGATCCATACATTTTGATAAACCTGAATGTGAATTGGAATGTCAACGACTATTTGTCATTATCGGCAAAAATTAATAATGTGACCGATTCGTCTTATGATACTATGTATGGCTATCCGATGCCCGGACGTAATTTTACGATTGGTATAACTGCTAAATATTAAAAATATACAGGTGACAGATGAATTTATCTTCATATAAACAACATCAGCATTTTTTCAATCAAAAAGCCGAAACATGGACAATCTCAGATAATCAGATTCAGTTTATCAGACAGATGGGGAAACTGATTGATTTTAAAGGTGCTGAGACTGTTCTGGATATTGGTTGCGGGACCGGGAACTTATTTAAATATTTAATTGATTATTTACCCCATGGGAGAATAATCGGTATTGATTTCGCTCTAAATATGCTGCGTAAATGTCCGGTACATTTTTCAGGTAAAATATTTACAGTCCAGTCACTCGCAGAACAATTACCGGTGCGAACTTCGAGTTCTGATATTGTGTTAAATTATTGTCTTTACCCTCATCTGAAATACAAACATACAGCCCTTCAGGAATTTTACCGAATCCTAAAACCCTGCGGTAAATACTACGTCATTCATCCGCAAGGTAGTCACGAAATTAACTGCATTCACAACAAAATCGGTGCACCGGTATGTTATGACTTCATCGAACCGATTGATTCTGTTGCAACAATGCTTCAGCTAAATGACTTTAAAGTGCTAAAGGCAATTGATAAACCGAATATATTTTTTATTGAATCCGTAAAAATCAACTAGACATAATAATCAATTTTATTACGGTAGTAGAGACGTTACCTGCAATGTCTCTACACCTAAAATAATCTGTAAAATTTCAGGAATTCTTCAACTAATTCTTCACCCAATAAAATAGAGACAATAAAAGCCGCAACATGAGCTCAAAAGGATCAACTGATGTTTATGTACAAGCTAATATTTAAGGAGTATCCTTTCAGCCTGAATAATTCATTTACTCCCGCTTTTTCCGGGTTGAAGACGCAAGGTATTGCTCTTACCTGCCTGTCCGGCAGCCGCCGGACGTAGACAGGTCTCTAATATTCTTAGTACCTTACCTACCTGCAGCAGGCGGGGCCTCTCTGCGATAAGAATACATGAATAATCCAAGTTAGATCTCAATTGTACATTTTGATATGTCTTTATCCAGAGAATTTAGAACAAGACAATAAATCTATCGCAATCTTTAGTCGCTTTCCCATTTCGAGCAAAAATATTTTTGTTACCGATTATCTTCCGTAAGATATATATTATGGACAAATTTTGATGGAGATTTAATATCATGCGCACATTAGGCCTTTGCACTGGAGCATCAACTATCACGCTGGTGGATGCCGAAAAGAATGGAAGGGCAATAGAAATAAATGCCGTTCATTCTTATGCCTATGAAGGAAATCCCAAACAGATTGTTAAAGATCTGTTGAGAAAATTTGACCTGAAAAGAGTTAATTCAATTGTTGTTACAGGTCGGGGATTCAAAAAGTTTTTGAACCTGACTAATATCTCAGAACCGCTAGCTATCGAATACGCCCTGAAACATATAAAAAATGATGGTAAGCATTACAACGCAATCATAAGCGCTGGTGGCGAGACATTCATTGTCTACAAACTTGATGATTCCGG
>JBDRQG010000340.1:0-10068 GCA_043826475.1 bacterium | reverse complement strand
TCAATTAAAAAATGATTATAAACCAAATTATTAGATAATAATATTAATACATACCCGCAGGTATTGTGAATAATATCACAAATGAAGCAGATGATTCTTAGTATTTATCATTGAAGTATTATTCCTAAAAGGAAAGTATATGTGAAAAATATCACAAAATAAAGGAATGATCTTATGATTTTAAATTTACTAATTTGAATAAATGAGGGAGAAGCTCTATATAATATTTTGTTCAAGTATTTGCATAAAATTAGAAAACCATGTGATTAATATCACAAATGGCTACTAATAATTTTGAAATATGGTTAGAAAATAAAAAGGGAAAGAATAAATTTAGGAGCAGTTAGCTGGAGGGGGGCCACCCTTAAATATGAAATTAACAAGCAGAGTTAAGTCAGCAACATTGATAATATCGACACCATCGGCATTACCTTCCTCCGGGCATGGGGGAGGTGGGCCGCCTTTAAAAATATAATTAACTAAAAAGACTAAATCCGATACTAAAACCTGATCTAATAAATCCCCATCTGCATTCCCCAAGATTGGCGGAGTACAACAACCCTCATCACAAACATCCCCAATTCCGTCGCTATCAGTATCGGTTTGATCCGGATTATAAGCATATGGGCAGTTGTCGTTAGCGCATGTATTAGCTGGATAACCGGGTGTTCCATACCCGTCGCCGTCATGATCGGTACAATCGTCACAAACATCCCCAATCCCGTCTCCATCAGCATCTGCTTGATTAGTATTGGCATTATTTGGACAATTATCACAAACATCACCTACTAAATCGGCATCATAATCACTTTGGCTGGCATTTGCAGAATCGGGGCAATTATCAAGGGAACAGGTATTGTATGGGAATCCGGGATTTCCATAACCATCACCATCCAAATCAGTACAATTATCGCAACTATCACCGATACCATCCAAATCAGCATCTTCCTGGGCAGGATTGAAAATAGAAGGGCAGTTATCCTCGGGACAAGTATTGGCTGGAAAACCCGGGTTGCCATATCCGTCCCCGTCAGTATCGGTGCATACATCGCAGCTATCCCCAATACCATCATTATCCATATCACTCTGGTTCTGGTTGTATGTTGAGATGCAGTTATCACAAGAATCACCAATATTATCCAGATCAATATCTTCCTGATCTGGGTTATAAATGTCCGGGCAATTATCATCCGGGCATTCATTTTCAGGAACATCCGGATCACCAAACCCATCACCATCAGAATCAAAACAAATAAATTCGTCAATAGCCATTTTAGCGAGGAATATATCCAATTGGCCGTTAGAGGTGTCCTGAATGGGATTAACTGTCGGGAAGGCTAGAGAGCTGGTATATCCGCCTATAAAAGCATTCTCCCCGGTATCGACAACAATCCCGTACCCAGATTCATAGAATGAAGCTCCAATATATGTACTATAAACCAGGGAATCCCCTCCATCACCAATACAGGTAATCATAGCATCTACATCACCATTAAAGGTATTGTCATAAGCAATTTTGGTGGGGTAATTAACTGATTTGGTATTTCCTGTAATATATGCTTTACCGTACTGGTCGATGTCAACAGAAGTAGCAAAATCAATACTAATACCTCCCAAGTATGAACTATACCTGAGAGAATCGCCGGTGGCGTTAAGTTTTAAAATAAAGGCATCGATACTTCCGGAGAGATCGATGTCAAAGGCATTTTCAATAGGGAAATTCAATGAATATGTATAACCCGTCAAAAAGACCTCATCAATACTATCGATTGCAATTCCCAAAGCGGCATCATCATTAGCACCACCAATAAAAGTGCTGTATTCAATCATATCTCCAGTAGAATTAAGACGGGTAACGAAACAATCCCCAAGAGATATACCGCCATTAAAATCAGAATCATAAGCATTAACAACCGGGAAATCGGATGAGGAAGTATACCCGGTTATAAAAGCATCATTGTCTGACCCAATAGCAATGGCCAGGGCATCATCTTCGTCAGTACCTCCAATATAAGTACTAAATTCTATAGAATTGCCGGTATTGCTAAGTTTGGTCACAAACCCGTCTTTAGAACCGCCAAGACTGTTGTCGTAATAGTTGACAGTAGGAAAGTCAGTAGAAGCAGTTTTACCGGCAATATAAATTTCATTGCTTGAATTGATATCCATGCTGTTGCCGACATCTTCTCCATCCCCACCCAAGTAGGTACTGAATATGAGAGAGTCGCCAGACGGGGATAACTTTGTTACAAAAGCATCTTTTCCTCCGCCATTATCTCCCTGAATAGAATCTGCAGTAGGGAAATCGGTAGAACCGGTGACGCCGGTAATATAAGCCGAACCAAAAGCATCTACTTTAATAGCATATGCTTTATCATCACCAGTAATACCACCAATATATGTACTGTAGCAGATTGAATCTCCGGTTACAGATATTTTCGTTACAAAAATATCATATCCGGATGGAGAACCGCCGTTATATATACTATCATATGCACTTTCCGTTGGGAAATCCGATGAGGCGATATAACCAGTGGCGTATAGATTGTCTTCAGGATCGACGGCTACACTCCGGCAAAAGTCGTTAGAACTACCCCCGAGGAAAGTACTGTATTCCAGAATTGGATCAATTATCAACGGCAGATCAGAGTTATAGCCATCAGTAAATTCAAATCCAAATGAATTATCATCATGCAGAATTATTTTGGCACTTACTGGTATTTTTGAATTACCTGCAATTTGATATACAATCGGGTTGTTTTCAATTACATTTCCTAAACGGGAAGTAAGAACAAGTTTATTATCCTGATTGATATAGATTTCATCTGCACCATGAACTTTGATTTTTATTTGCTCAGGATCGGATCCGGCTGAAACTTTAAAATCATATTCAATATTAGAACCATTATTTTTATATATAAGATCAATACCTTCATATAGATTCTGATATTTTATTTCCTGATAGGTACTGACATTTTTGCACCATTTGGAACGATCATTACCAAAGAAATAGTTATTTTTTGTCGGAATGGGATAATCTGGAATTATAGTTGGTTGCTTGTTTGCACCTTCAAAAGATATTTTTATGATGCTATATTCAAGACTATCAAAAGTATTATCGCTGATATATTCAAGCTGAGTCATATCATCGGATATTGAACTTCTTTCAATGTATCTGATAAATTGATAATAAACTTCATTCTCGGTAAACCAGATAACCGCATTCTTAGCATCTGATCGGAATTTAACTAAATCATTAAACTGGCCGGTATTGGGTACAAACGATTTATAATTGTAGCTGTTGATACTCTGCAGGGACGGATTTATATTATTTTTACTCTGACTACGAGCAAGATCACCTCCCCAAATAGCATTACTACAGGGCAGGACAATCGCTATGATTAAATATAATATTTTCAGCTTTATCAGAGATGCAAATCTTAAGTTCACTAATTTACCTCGGATTACGCAGGTAACCAAAAGAAGAATTCCGCAACTAATTATAATATAAATATTTTTCTTCTGGTTGTCAAGTCAGATTAGCATTCACATAACCACAAAAATACAATACATTATAAAGTAAATCGGCCAGTTTGTAAGAATCTTTATAGATACAAAACAAATTGAAATTTATAAGAAATATGGGTCATAAGTATATAATAATTCCCTAAAATCCTTCGCAAATAGGGGAAGACCCTCCTTTAAATATATAATTAACCATATATACCAAATCAGCTACATCCACTAAATTTCCACTATTGATAATCCCGTCGGCATTGGCTGATTCCAAAAATATTGGAGGAGGCCCCCCTTTAAAGAGATAATTCACCATATAAACCAAATCCGCTACATTAGGGCCATCTTTATCCCCATCTGCGTCACCACAAATATACATGGGGACAAAATTGACATTCAGAGTAACGGGTATAACTGTATAGTACTCATCAACATCATTCGATGAAAGAATGATCTCAGCCTCATATAATCCGGAGTCAAGAAAGCTGGTATTAAAAAATAATGATATCGTGTCAATAGCATCAGAATTCAACATTCCACTCATGGTTTCACCGATCAACCAGTTTCCCGGATTGGTAAATTCAACGGCCAGAGAATCTTTTAGGTATGGTGTCAGATAAGCAACTTCAAGCCCATCTGTTCCTAAGTCATTTTCAATTCCCACCGCACAATTAGCTGCATCAAAACCTGATGCGATGTTAAGATACTGGAATTTAATATTACCATTTGGTGTTAATATAATTTCTGCTGTAACCACATCACCGACAGCAGCTTGGTATTCCGGATAGGCAACAAATTGAATCACACACTTATTTCCGGTAGTGTCAATATATACATGAGAATTGGGGTTGTTACTGTTAGTCGGATCAAGATCATCCCAGAGCCAAGCCAGAATATTCTCCGGACCCGAAACAGAGGGAATTACGGTTTTGTTTCTGGAATTTAGACTATCAGGGAAAAATCCTATAACTCCATTTGAGCCGATATATAACGAACTGTAGTAATTACCGTAATATGGGAATGAAAATCCTAAATCATATGGACCGCTATAGTTATCATCACCAAGAGTATAAATGACATCAATACCTGTCAGGCTGACATCATGCCACTCAAAAACGGGACCTCCCGGGTCATCGGAATCGATCCAATAGTAGCCATAATTGTCCGGACCACCGGCATTTTGTTCTACGGGAATTCCAATTCGATCATCCAGTTCATCCTTAGGAATGTCAAAAATTAAGAGTTCAGCCGGATAAGTTCTGTTAGCCTGTTCAATTTCATTATTTTCCAAAAGTTCATAAAATCGGCTTGATTTGGAGAGTAGGGGATTGATTTTCAGGGAATACTCCATTGCACCAAGACCGGAGTTTTCAATATAAAGTTTTTTTATTGTAGAATCTCTCTGATCCATTGTCTCATTATAACTCAATGGAGTTATTGAAATTTCAGGAGCATAATCAACCCGAATGTTATCGAGGAACCAGTTGTCACAATTCACACAGGTACCGGTTGAACGAATCCGAAGCTGAAATTCCTGATGATATGCATGAAGAGGTAAATTTATACTGACAAGTTCAAAAGATGACATCCCGGTATCATTCCCCTGATGCTGGTTAAATGTTATCCATACACCAAAGTCATTTTTGTAATCAAAATATAAATACTCACCCATATTGGGAGGATTAGTCAAACCAGCTTTATATGAATATGTAAGGATTACATTGTTTTTACCCTGCAAATTAATTGGCCATGAAGTTAATGTGTCATTGCCGCCATCAAGATTTAATACATACGGGAGAGAGGGAGTATTGATAGCATTGCTTGCTACCTCAGCACCAACATTTTCTGACCATATTAAATTATAGATAGTATCTTCGATAATTGGCTCATAAAACGGAAATCTATCTGAATTTCCTGCTGAGATAGAAGTGAGTTTGCTTGAAGCAAAAAGTTGAGGGGAATAAGTGGAAACAGCAAAAACATCGGTGGAGTCTCTTTGGTTAAGAATTATTCCCGGTGGAATTGCAACTTTCTCTATTATTTCTACGGAATCGCCCGGGAGAACAGGACCTGTCGAAGTAATAACTGAAGTACCTGTTGCATCATAAAAAAGAAGATCCCAAGTCCCGGATGAATCACTAAGGAAGTAATCATCAGAGTTTGCTCCCTTATTAAAAATAGTCAGGCTAAATGCTGCCGTATCACCGGAAAAGCCGATTGATAATGCTGCAATAGGTTTCATCTCCATATTGTATGACGGTATGTGTCCAACATACACATCATCAATAAACCAGTCGTCAAAGGTTCCCGGAGTACCTGTATTTCTAATCCTGAGTCTGAAGCCGCTATAGTAGGCATCACCAGGAAGGGGATATACTTCCTCCAAAAATTCTGTCATGTCATTGCCTGACCCGAGATGCTGCTGGGCAAGCTGCCAGCTTCCGACAGAGTCTAAATATTCTACATAGAGGTCATCATCGGTTTCCGGAGAATCGCCACCGCCGGTTCGCTGATAATAATATGATAAAATTACATTTGATTCATTTTCAAGGTTAATTGGTTGTGAGACAATTGTATCAGCCCCATTGGGGTTACCATCAAAATTGGCGCTATATGGGGCTGAAGGCTCAGATATTCCCACTGTATTAACTTCAGCAGTAATTGCTTGTACCCACTTGGTAATATCGAATGAAAGATTCGGGAAGGAATCCTCAAAGGGTATAGCAATTGGTTCCCCCTCTGAAAATGTATATAAGTTTGATTGTTCAGATAATGAACCATCACCTGTAGATTGAATTGTTAACAGGGCAGTATCAATTACACCATACATACTGGCTGGGATGATGACTCTGATAGATAGATTGAAAGTATCGTCTGCATTAACTGTTCCGGTGGAACTGATTTCAAAAGAACCGGTTTCATCCCAGATAGTAGTTAACCAACCGTTGTCTGATACATTTAAAGTATACTCATCAGAAAAAACGCCAGTGTTAGCTAATTGGAGATTATACCAGATAGTATCACCCACCAGTCCTGAATCCGATAAAGTTTCCGGTATTAATGTAAACAGAAAATCAATTACTTTAAAAGAATAGGTTGTCGTGGTATCAGCGGCTCCATTATCATCACTGCCTGTTAGATAGTAATTAATTTCTGTGCCGGATGACTGGGCTGGAATATAGGCAGCAAATTCATCCGGGTTAGCAGTGCTCTCGAGTGTATCAAGATACCAAATTGATGAAATCTCATAATGCAAAAGCAGTGAATCTACTATAAGAGTTGTATCGGAAATAATAGTCGCTATTACTTCATAATCATTAATGGTGTCTTTTGTATCAATCAATGGAGTATGTTCAATAGTGACTCCACAGGGATATGCCTTAACCGAGGAAGCGCTGTTAAAGAGGTTCAATCGTCCACCGCTAACAGTTGTACTATTGAGATCACTTATCGGGTCGACGCCATCCATGATAAACTGTTTCATCATAAGAGCGACTGTCGCTGGATTGTTTTTATATTCATTTAATATTGTAGGGCAGGCAACTGCATATAAAAAGGCAACAGCTCCGGCGACCGCAGGAGAGGACATTGAAGTTCCGGTTTTATAGCCATAGCCACCCCCCTGAGTTGTAGAGTATATGCTTGTTCCCGGCGCTCCGAGATCAATCGATACGGCTCCATATCCTGCACTCAGACGTTTGTTATCCGTATTGGTTGTATTGGTAACAGAAATAAGGTAATCGCTGGGGCAGGCTGTAGGAACATCACCGCTTACATCAACATTTAAGTTAATATTGGCTGTAGCAGCGGCACTGATCATACCGGCTTCACCCAATGAATCATAAAAGGCACACCAGAGAGGATAGTTAGCCGGATTTCCATAATCGACACCGAATGAAGAACTGGTTGATACAATAAACGCCCCTTCGGCACCATCCGTTTCGTTGTAAGTGGACCTTAATTCCAGCACATATCCATAAGCTTCTACCACGGTGGCTTCCTGAGTGGAAGATCCGGCGACAGGGAGAATTTTTACATTCCAGTTTACTCCGCAAACCCCATTAGTGTTATTTCCAATAGCCCCTGCAATTCCGGCACAATGCGTTCCGTGGTCATCACCGGGAATAGTCCCATCATGGGCGTAAGCATCCCAGCCGTCATAATCATCGATATAACCATTATTGTCATCATCGAGGCCGTTGCCTGGAATATCATTTATATTCTTAAAAAAGCTTATATCAGAATGAGTAAGGTCGCAACCTCCATCAATAATGGCGATCACAATCTGATCTCCATGACCGGTGTTGCCGCTGGTAGTAAGATCCCAGGCTTCAGGAGCATCAATATCAGCATCAATTGTGCCCCCATTCTGACCAGTATTATGCAAACCCCATTTGTTAATAAAATAGGGATCGTCCGGGAATGTCTGTCTTATCTTAATGTTGGTATGGTTCAACTGGGCTAATCTAACCGACTGATGTCTTCTGACATTTTCAAGCAGATTTTTATGATCAGTAGATTTCATATTGTCAGGTGCATATTCAACCAGCCAGATATTCATCCGCCGGGACAGCAGTCTGGCTTTTTTCATATTGATTGAGTTAAAATCAGTTATAAGGGAGTTTTCATCGGTAGCCGGATCGAATTGAATTATAAGATTCCCTTCAATGAATTCTTCAGCTCCTGCCTGATTTTCTTCACTGTAGATATTAGTAGATAGAATTAAAAACAAACTAATGAATAAGAGGATTTGATGAAGATTTGATTTGTTATTTTTCAGGTTGAATTTCATAATTTTCCCTTATAATTTCTAAATACTAATATATTATCGGTTAAGAAGACCAATCTCACCAGTAAATGTAACTGCCAAATATTTACCCTTTTGCAGGTAATTGAGCCTGTCCTATATTAGACCTAATTTAACCATTATTCAATAAATAGTCAATATCTTAGAAGTATCTAATAAGAAAAGTATAATCACATTCTATAATATAATAATAATTCTCAAATGTTATAGTTGTTTTTTTATCTGAATTTTATTCATTGAAAAATATCAGTGGAAGGAAGAATTCTGCGTTATGAGCTTATCTCTTAAACAAAAGATCGGATTGTTTTTTGGGCCGGCATTAGCTCTTGTACTATTATTATTTTTCGATCTTAAACCGGGAGAACCATTAGTAACCAGAACCGCTGCAGTCGTCATCCTGATGGCTATCTGGTGGATAACCGAGGCTATTCCAATCCCCGCAACAGCTTTAATACCGGTCGCATTGTATCCGCTCATGGGAATTATGCAGGGTAAAGCTGTAGCAGGGCTATATTTTAATCATATAATATTTTTGTTTATTGGCGGATTTATTATGGCGTTGGCAATGCAAAGGTGGAAGCTCCACCGGCGCATAGCCTTACGGATAATATTCCTAATTGGAGCTTCACCCCGAAAAATCATCCTCGGATTTATGGCGGCGACCTTCTTTTTGTCAATGTGGATTTCAAATACAGCCACAACAATGATGATTGTTCCAATGGCCCTGGCAATAATTTATAAACTCAAAGAAACTTTTAAAGGGAAAGATATTAGTAAATTTTCAGTTGGATTACTTATTGGGATTGCCTATGCGGCTTCAATCGGAGGGATTGCAACCCTGATTGGAACGCCGCCCAATCTTTCATTGGCCCGAATTTTCCAGATTTATTTCCCCAAGGCTCCCGAAATTTCTTTTACCGACTGGTTTGTTTTCGCTACCCCGCTGGCCGTAATATTTTTGATAATTGCCTGGTATGTCCTGTCGAGATTTTCCCTTTCAGGCGAATTTGACCAATCAACTTCTAAAAAACTATTTAGAGAGGAATATGCCGGTCTCGGAAGAATGTCATATGAAGAATCCGTTGTGTTAGCCCTATTTTCCATAATGGCTATTTTATTGATTTTCAGGCAGGATATTGATCTGAGAACATTTGTTATTCCAGGCTGGTCCAATATCTTTCCCGTTCCAAAATTTATCGATGACGGTACAATTGCCATATCGATTGCTTTGCTCTTGTTTATCATTCCGGCAAAATCGTCAGAAACCAGATGCCTTATGAACTGGAAGACTGCCTCAAAACTGAATTGGGGAATTGTTTTGCTTTTTGGGGGAGGCTTTGCTCTTGCCAGTGGATTTAAGGAATCGGGCTTATCGCAGTGGCTTGGCGAGAGTATGAGTGGTGTAGAAAATTTCCCACCGTTGATAATAGTTGCTTCAGTTTGTACCACGCTGACCTTTTTGACCGAACTTACCTCCAATACCGCAACAACGGAGATATTTCTGCCCATTTTAGGCTCTTTGGCGACCGCTATTAAAGTTAATCCCCTGTTGTTGATGATCCCGGCCACCCTGTCGGCTTCTTGTTCTTTTATGCTGCCAGTGGCAACTCCGCCTAATGCTCTAGTTATCGGATCGGGTGAAATAGCCATGAAAGATATGATTCAATTCGGGATTATTTTGAATCTAATAGGAATAATACTGATTACGTTCTATATGTTTCTCGTTGGGGTTATAGTATTTAATA
>JBDRQG010000339.1:0-7550 GCA_043826475.1 bacterium | reverse complement strand
CTGCTGCCAATTTATCCTTCAAAAATTGTATTATCGCTGCCACCCCCATACCCATAGCAATGCCAAAAAAGACAAAAGCCGGGGTAAAGAAATAATCACGATTTCGTACTTCAAGATAAGCATCGCCGGTGCGGTTATCATACATAACGCCATCGGCAAAGTTCATATACAAAATCAGCCCCACCGAGCATACTAATAGCAGGGCAAAAAACGGAAGGCCAATTTCCAGCCGTTTTTTAATAGCGACAATAACCCCGATCATGCCTAAAATAAAAAATGGAGCAAACCACCAGCGGCCATGAGAGTATTGTTCTTCAAAATAGGACCAGAAACCCATATGAGGATGGCGGCCAAACTGATTTTCGAAAAGTCCGCGCCGTGCAAACATACGATCAATCATTGAGGTTTGGCCGTATTGCTTGCGATCAAGGAAATTAACAAAAGTTTGCCAGTTCCGTGAAGGATTATTTTCATCTATCCGCGGATCTAATTCAGATCGAATAGGTATATAAGCGTGGACAGATATGCCTATGAACGCTAAAAAGATAACCATCAGAGCCGCTTTCCATTGGAATTGAAATTTTCTCTTTTCCGACAAATAGGCCAGAAGAACAATGACAGCAAAAGCGGCCGGAGTTGCTTTGGCATATAATGAAAAACTCATCATAATTGTTGATAGGGAAGCTATAGCAATCAGTACTGCCCAGTTAATAACTTTATAGAGGCGAATAAAAACAAAAGCAGCGCCAGCTAATGAGAAGAGATAAAACATTTTGCTTCCACCGCCGGCATAGGCAAAAATCATTATAAACAAAAGCTCTACAATAATAAAACCACTGAGTGTAGCCCAGTCTTTGGTTGTGGCTTCTTTTTTTAGAATGAAATAGATTGAGCAGATTGGTACGACTAGAAAAACAGTCATATGGAGTCCAACCCCAAGCAAAGACATATAGATAGCCAGGATAAGTATAACAGGGGCAAGAATAGTACCACGTTTATCAAAATACTTCAAAGTCAGCCAGACAATCATAACCGAGAACCAGAGTGCCATCCCATAAACTTCAGCTTCCACCGAGTTGGCCCAATTGGTATCGGAGAAGGCAACAAAAAAACCGCCTGCCAAACCACCGATATAAGCAATCACTCGGTTCATCTTCTCATTTTTCTTATCTCCGAAAAAATAACCCACCAAACGAACGGTAAGAAGATAACTAAAAGCTGCTGTCAAAGCCGAACCAAGAACCGAAAGGTAGTTGATCCGATGAGAAATATCCTCAACGAAAGGAATAAGAGCAATTAATCTTCCCATAAGAACAAAAAGAGGTGTGCCCGGAGGATGGGGAATCCCAAGAATATAGGAACAGGCAACAAACTCACCGCAATCCCAAAACGAGAATGACTGCTGAACAGTCAGGGCATAAACGATAAAAGATGCAATGAAGACAAATGATGCCAGATATATGTTTGTTTTATCAACATTTTCATTTTTAAGTAAATTCATCCTCTAAATTTCTCCTTTAAGAAAAACCAACCTGTCGGGAAAATCGAGTTTTCCTGATTCACATCTATAAGGGGCTAAATATAATACAGTTATACTTTTAAACAACTCTTTATTTTCTACTCGAAATCCTTCATCAGGATTAATATTTCACTGATTAATACTAAAAAATATATAGGTTGGATAAGCAATATAAATAATTTCTTTGATCAGAATCATAATTTGGAAAAATGGTCGATGTACTACATTTCAGCCGGTTTGGGTGTCTATTTCGAGTTCCCGTAACCGCTTGCGGATTTCTGAAATAAAAGGATAATCGGGGTAACTTTCGAGTAAATGACGGTAGATTTCCTTCCCTTTTTCCCATGTTTCCGGGCTATTCAGCAATATTTCTGCTTTTGTCTTCAAACTAAATGGGAGGTAATAGGAATCGGGGTATTGCTCCGACATTGTCTCAATATATCCCAGAGCCGAGGTCGAATCAAAATTTTCAAGGCTCATTAAACTCAACTTATAAAGAGAAATATCAGCCAGCAGGGGATTTGCATCTTCTACGATTTTATCCAGTACAGCTTTAGCCGAGTCAGGCAGCCGTTGCTCCTCATATAAAAGTGCCTGAGAATAATCAAATAGATATGCAGGGGCTTCGGAGGCTTCGGTCATCAGCATTATTAACTGCAAAGCATCGTTTAAATAAAAGCCTCTGGGGAAATCAACCAGCATCCGGTTAAAAACCGCCAGGCTGGAATCATAATTTTTTTGGTAGAAAAAGATCATACCCCGGTAATAATTAATTTCTTCAAGAGCATCATCGTTAAATCTTAATTCGGATAGCATATTAAACTTATTGAGAGCCTCATCAAGATCTCCCTGGCGGAGATAACAATGAGGCAGGCTGATCAGGGATTTAAAATATCCGCCTCCGGAAGTATGAAAAGCAATCACCGAATCGAATATTTTTATAGCTGCTTCATAGTCCATCAGGTTATCAAGATATATTTGGCCTATTTTGTAGCAGGCTTCCGACTGGTCCTGCTTTCTGGGGAATTTTGCCACCACCGAATCATAAACAACAATAGCGTCACGATACCGCCCCAATTGGACCAAGGCATCAGCATAAATCCTCAGAGCTTCGAAATACATCGGTTCATCAGCATAAACCGGGGGCGATTTTTCATAAGCAGTAACTGCATCCTGATACAGTTTTCGTTCAAAGCAGGAACGGATATGGCTCAAAATAGCCAGACCCTTTTTCCCATCAAGAGAATCCTGAAGCCGGGCAAACTGATAAGATTTATCGGGCTGTCCGGTTTTCAGATAATGAACCGAGAGGAGCCGTGCTACTTTTGCCCGGGGAGAATCCCCCGTCTGAGCTAACAATTCCTTCTCAACAACGGAGACAGCCTCTTCATTTGCCAATAAATTCAGAAGCCTTCCCTCAGCCTCAACTCCCCCCCTCGAGGTATCATCCAGGGCTGAGAAATATTCTAACGTTGCAGTTTTGTAATCGCGGGTACTTTCGGATATTTTGCCGGCCTCGAGAGATAAAACTTTGGGGTTGTTTTTTTTGGTTCGGAGTTCTTTGATCAAATTTAGTGCTTCTGATTCAAAACCATGATATGACATACTTCTGACAATATTCAGATACTGAGAGGAGTCCACATTAATAATCAATCTCACGGCCTGTTGATAGGCTTGCAGTGCTTCTTCGGTTTTGTTCTGGCGGGCCAATGCCTCGGCGAGGAACTGATAGTTGATATAATTATCAGGCGAGGTTTCGAGCACCTTTCTTATGAGCATTTCTTCTTTAGTATAGTAGCCCATTTGAGTGTAGCAGGTCCGAAGCATGCTGATCACAGAATTGTTATCCGGCTGTTTTTCATAAATTATTTCAAGAAGAGCTGCCGCTCCCTCAAAATTTTTATCGCGGATAAGATCACGGGCAAACTTTATTCTGGTGTTGTCATCGATTTCCTGCTGATTGGATGGAGCCAGTTTAAAACCTTCCGGCACCTTTTTTTCTTCAGCCAAAACAACTACAGATTGAAGGCTCAGAATCAATAGTGATAAAATCAATAATCTAGATCGGGTCATTGGTTAATTTCTCGTTCCGTGCCGGGGTTAAACTGTGCCTCCGATTGCAGCAATGCCTTAAAATAGGCTTTGATCTGTTCTTCATATTGAGGCGGGTATTTCCCGCCAAGATATTTCTGAAGACGGTCTTCCAGTTTTACATGATCATTAAGAAGTTCCTGGGGCAGATCCGGCGGAACAGTAAACAGCTGATCATCAGCAGTGTTAGCTTTACGCTGTTCAGTGAAATCCTTGCGTTGAAGTGATCTTGAAGCCTGCAGCATCCGTGAATAGATCTGTAATTGCCGCTCCATTGTTTCCGGTCCGACTTCACCGTCAGCGAGATCCTCTTCTATTTTCTTCATCTCATCGGCGATATCATCCAGACGCCCCAAAATCTGCCGTGATCCGCTGAATTCATCAGCCAATTCCTGAACAGACTTGCGGATCGATTCCTGTTCAGCCGCTAACCGTTGGAGGCCATCACGGGATTCCTTGGGCTGAGCTGAAGGATTGTTGGATGGATTATTACACTGTTGTTTCGTCTTTTGATTGAGCTGGTTCTGTTTATTGCACATTGATTCCATTTTGGATATATTCTTATTGCAGTTGCCACCTTTATCGCACTGCTTCTGATTGTTTAAAGATTCCATCAAACGAACCGAAGCCTTATTAAGAGTGGACATCGCTTCCCGTTGAGAGCGGCAGGCGTTGGCGGTCTGTTTCTCAGACAGACATTGCGTCGCCAGATTCATCTGCTGAGTAGCATCCCGAATAAGCTTATCCAATTCCGAAGCTATAAACGGAGATTCTTTACTTAATTCACTAATCCTGTTTTTCAAACCGGAGCAAGCTGTCTCAAGGTCTTTTTGGATAGTGGCTAACTCTCTTTGCTGAACCGACTGCGGATCCATCTGCGATGCGGCCATAAGAAGCTCTTCCTGGCTTTTGGAAAGATAGTTGGCATCATCCATAGCCATTCTCATAGCCTTTTTTATATCTTCTTCGTTCCCTTTGGTAAGAGCCAGCATCTGCTGCTGCATTTCATCCAGCATTGATGATAATTTACTCGCCGCCTTTTTACCTTCATCAGAGGCTTCCTTCTGTTCCTTTTCATTAAGCTTCTGAGCCATCTGCTGCATATCCTTATCGGCATCAGTTTGCTTTAAAGCTTCAGAGAATTTCTGAGCTTCCTTGGAATCCTGCATTTCAGCTTCGCTCATAAGCTTTTCAAGATCATCGACCTCTTTTTTGAGAGCTTCAAGCCCTTTTTTAATTTCATCTTCTTTGGGGCTTAAAGTCGGAAGCTCTGCCTGGGAAGAGGAGTCGGTCTTCTGATTCATATCCTGCTGCTGTTTCAAGAGCTGTTCGGCTTTGCGTACCATTGATTCCATCTTCTGTTCCAATTGCATCTTTTTCAAAAGGGCTAGTGTCCGTTCCAGCCGTTTCAGCAATTCTTCCTGCGACATCTGGAGATCCTTCATTGCTTCCTGAATCTTCTTCTGATCCATCTCTTTTAAGGCTTCCATCAGTTTTCGCTGAGCCTCTTTCATTTCGGGAGTGGCAACATCTTCGAAAAGTTTTTGAATCTGCTGCATCTTTTCCATGATCTTGCGGCTCATCATGGCGTTTTCGCCTAACTTCTCAACCGACTTGTCCATCTCCTCGGCCAGCTTTTCTACATTTTTGACTAACTCTTCATTTTGCTGAGCCAGATTTTCAAGTTCCTTTTGATGCTGCCAATCGGTCTTGGGGAAGCTTTTGTTCTGGGCTTGAATCTTGCGCGCCATGTCCTTGAAGCGTTCGGAGATATCTTTCCCCTGTTGTAATAATTTTGCTGTCTGGGTAATTCTTTGAGCGCTTTGGCCTTCGGTTTCGGCTATGATTTCCTCAAGAGAGGGTACCCTGGCAATATACTGACGCGATTTTGTGATTTTGGGGCCGGAGATAACATCATTATCAGCCACTTCAAAATAATAAATGACATAATCACCCGGGAAGAGATTTAATTTATCCATATCCCAGTTAAGTTCGATATCCCCTTCGGTTTTCATCCGATCCGGAAAATGGAGAACGGCGACATTCTCTTCGGAGGGCGTACCCTGCGACATTACATTATATTTCATTATTAATGATGAAAAACCATAATCATCGAAAATCCTGATAAGCAGGGGGAGGACCATTTCATCTGAAAGGTTAACATCGAATCCCGGACGGATAACCTCCACCGAGGGATATTCATCAGGAATTGATGTAATATAGTATTCAATCGGATCAGGATTTTGTTCGCCTAGATGATCAAGCAAACGAATATAATAAGACTGGGATTTCTCCACAAGCAATGATGCCTCAATATTGTTTCCTTCAATTTTGAATGGGACAGTACTGGAATCATTATAAACGATTAAAGCTTGTTCAACCGGCAGGTTTGTCTCGATTGACATATTAACCCTGGTTCCAAAAATAGCCGAGAAGGAGCCGTTGTTTTCATCGATAACAGTTGGGGGAAGTTCGGTATATTTGGGATAAAAGAGTGATAACTTAATACCATTAACGCGCGGACGATCAACAACATCGATTTTCTGAATTTCAGTCGTTACCCTTCCTGCTTCAACATAATAATCAAACGACCTATTTACTTGTCTCAGTTTTATGGTACAGGTGACTGAATCACCATTTTCTGAAGATATAATTCTGGCTTTTTTAAGATCTATCTCTGATTGCTGCCAATTACCGCCGACCAGACGATGGTGGATTGTTACTTTCGAGGGGAGTTCATCCCCAAAAATAGCGGCGCCGATTTCAATGTCTTTATATTTCACCCACTCGGTGTCACCGGGAAATGGTATTACAACATATCCAAGTGGAGGTGCAATTTCAGTGGTTGGATTGGAGAAGACTTCATATGAATATGAGAAAAGCCCCGGCAAAGTCGCCAACATGACAATGGCCAATACGGCTGAAATGGCAAAGAGTCTTCCCTGTTTAAATAACGGGAAAAACGAAACAGCCTGATTTAGGTTTATTTTTTCCGCTCTCTCCAAAGCCTGTTTGAAAGTAGCCTCGATCAGTTCCCCCGAAAAGCCTTTGTATGATTTCTGTCTTGCAAACTGAACCGCTGCCACCAGACGCCCTTTGAGTTCAGGGTTTTTCTCTTCAAGCTGAACAGCTACCTTGTCAACCGATCCTTTGAAAAGATGGGCGATGGCATATTTTATGAAAATTACTACCGTAACCGTCCCAAATAAAAGCAGCAAGGCTACCTTGAGCCAGACGGGGAGAATCATAATATTGGCGAGGAGTGATAAACCTATCCCGACTAAAAGAAAAACCGCAATGGTCAGCAGTAATCCGGCTGTGAAGACAACCAGCCTTTGCTTGAACAACACGGATTTTAGTCTTTGTAATAATGCCTGAGTTGAATTTATTGTAGCCATGGTGCCGCCTATCCCAAAAAAGGATTAACACTTCTCGTAATTATATATATCGACTGCCGATAAAAAACAGGCAGGTAAAATTAGTACTAATATAACAAAGCATAGGTCAAAATGTTCAATCCCATCCTAAACGCTTGTTGCCTTAAATCTTCAGGATCACCGTGAACCTGGGGGTACTCCCAGCCATCGCCAATATCCGATTCCACCAGAAAATACAATACGACCCGGCCATTAAGAATTATCGCCCATCCCCGGGGGGCCTGATTATCATGTTCATGAATCTTGGGGGGACCATTGGGAAAATCATAAAATGAATGGTAAAGCTCATGATCAAAAGGAAGCAACACCAGTTCTCGTTCCGGGAATAGCTCGCCGATCTCCTTTTTGAAGGTGCTTTCCATTCCATAAGAATCGTTTACGAATAAAAATCCACCACCTTCAAGGTAACGTCTGAGGCGATCCTTTTCATCAGCGCTAAAACTGATAACTCCATGCCCGGTAGCAAAAAGGAAGGGGTATTTAAAAAGATCGGGGTCGGTTAT
>JBDRQG010000338.1:0-4248 GCA_043826475.1 bacterium | reverse complement strand
GCTTCAGGTCCAAACTATTGGCAACCAGACTTTGACGGTTACCGCGGTGAGTTCGAGCAGTAACCGGTTTGTGCCGCGTGTTACCATTTTTACAATCGCGGCCGGTGAAGCTTATACCCTGGCGGTAGATTTTATCCCAACCAGTGAGGGCACAATCAGTGGTTATTTACAGATTCAAAGTAATGCTGCAAATAATGCAAATTATCAGGTGTATCTCACTGGTTATGGCTTTGCGAGCTATTTTAGTCCTGCTACTCCGACTGGATTGCCTTATATAATTGTTTTAGATAGTGCCACGGTGGATAATCGTGGATTCCAAACTGGTGATCAAATTGCTGTTTTTGATGGCGAACTTTGCGTCGGTTTGACAATATTCCTGGAATATCCAATCCAGGTTACTGCATGGGAGGGTGATCCGGGCAATGGACTGGCGGGATTTACGCCAGGTAATCCAATTACTTTTAAAGTCTTTGTCGATGCGTATGAGCAGTGGGTGGAACTTGTCCCGCAGGTCACCTGGGGGCAAGGAAATGGCACCTTCGGCGATGGTGAGTTTGCCCTGGCAAGATTGAAAGCATACAGCGGATTAGAACCTGTTATTGAAGTTAATGAGGCTGCATTAGAATTTTCGTCAACTCAAGTTGGTGGACAGACAACACTCGCTTTTTCCGTTACTAATACTGGTAAGAGTGACCTAACGATCAATAATATTGCTAGCACCAACAGCACTTTCTGGGCAAGTCCGACCAATTTTACTTTGGCGCCTTCATCTGCGCGCCAGGTGACAGTTACCTTCCAGCCATCAGAAGCAATGCCCTATTCCGCGAATTTGACAATTTATTCCAATGCTCCCAATACACCGACGGTTAATATCAACTTAACCGGGCAGGGACTGCCGGCGATGGTGCGTTCGATTCAGGTTTCGACCACGCCGATTGTTTTCACGGCGACTAAAATTGGGGCAACAGCTAATGCCAATGTGACTATCATTAATATTGGTTCTGTGCCATTAGCAATTACCAGTGTGCAATTTTCAAATTCCTGCTTCTCGACGACAATAAGTAGTATCGAAATTGCAGTAGGTGAGAGTTATAACCTGCCGATTATATTTACTCCTAATGTCATGGGTTTAGTCAGTGGTTCAATATCGATTAATAATAACAGTCAAAATAATCCGACGCCAATGATAAACTTATCGGGAACGGGGTATGAAGGCTATTTCCAGCCGGTGGAGCCGACCGGAATTCCATATACTATAATTATTGATAGTCTAATTACTGGCGACGTTTTTACTCCGCGAGTCGGAGATGAGATCGGGATATTCGACAGAGATTTATGCGTTGGGAATATTATTATGAGCTCGGACACAGGTGATGTTTCCGGTACCGCCTGGCAGGCGGATAATTCAAATAATCTACCAGGTTTTCATCATGGCAATCCGATCACCTTGCGTTATTATTTCCTTCGAGATGGGGATATTAATTTGTATAGTCTGGCTTATGAAATCGTGGCAGGTGACGGAAAATTTGGCACGATGCCATTTAGCAGTTTTACTGTCCGGATAGATAAAGAAATACTTCCGCCTGAAGCTCCGCTAGGGCTGACGGCGATTGGTAGAAAAGATAAAGTGATTCTAAGTTGGTCAGCCAATACCGAATCCGATCTGTCGAAATACTGGGTTTATCGGGGCGAACAAACGAATAATTATCTACTCATTGACAGTATCAATACTTTCGGTGATGAAACAATCATTTTTGAAGACTTTACTGTAAACAACGGTACGACCTATTTTTATAGATTGACTGCCCTTGACACTGCTGGCAACGAGAGCGATTATTCGGCAGAAGCGTCAGCAACCCCTTATGATGGGCCGGTATGGTATATTTCAACAACTGGCAATGATTCGTTGAATAATGGTTCGGAGACCGCGCCATTTGCGAGTATTCAGCATGGAATAAATGAATCAATCAACGGCGATACAGTGCTTGTCCACCCCGGCACCTATGTTGAGAATATCAACTTCAACGGGAAGAATATTGTAGTTGGGTCGCTGTTTCTGACCACTCAGGATACTTCATATATAACGCAGACCATTATTGATGGGAATCAAAATGGGAGTGTTGTAAAGATTGAGGGCGGGGAGGATTCTACAGCATTATTGTACGGTTTTACCGTCGTCAACGGTGTAGCCTCACAGGGGGGTGGGGTTTATTGTAATGCTAATCCGACGATAAATCATCTCATTATCAGATCAAACACTGCTGACGAGGGAGCGGGAATTTTTGTTACCGGCTGGGGTAATTCTCCTCTTGTCAGTAATTGCATTATCTCAAATAATCAGGGACATGGAATTTTTTTGTGGGATTCTCCAACAAAGGTTTACAGTACTCAAATCACTGATAATGATAATACTGGGCTGCAGATTTATGGGGGAAACACTTTCGATCTCATAAATTGCACAATTTCAAACAACAACCAAGGTATTGTTTTAGGCCATTCAGATCAATCACCAATAATTATCAATACTATTGTCTGGGACAATAAAGAAAATCAGATCTTATTTGATGAAAACGATCATCCAATGATATATAACTCTAATATCCCGAATATAATCATGCCAGGTAATGGAAATATTCAAGTCCCCCCCCGATTTATCGCTTCTGAAGAAGAAAATTATGGTCTTTCCGATTACTCTTACTGTATTGGAGCTGGTATAGATTCTGTTCAAATCGACGGAACATGGTACTATGCACCGATAAAAGACATTGACGGCAATCCCCGTCCTAATCCGGCTGGTTCAAGACCTGATATTGGTGCATATGAAAACTCGAGAGCCACTCCGATAGATACTATCCCTCCGGCAATTCCGCAAAATCTTGAGATCATCGATTATTTACAGGCTATTACGATAAAATGGAACGCAAGCATTAATACTGATCTGTCACATTACAACATATACTGCGCTAACTCTCCTAATTTCAACACTGATTCAACATACTTTAAGGGAAAAGTATTCGCTCCCGATACTACTTATATAGACAGTCTGATTCAGAACAATAACACATATTACTACAAGATCACCGCTGTTGATACAATCGGTAATGAATCGGATCCTTCAGATGAACTCGTTATCACAGCCATTGTCGTAGATATCTGGGATATTGCCTTTAAGCAGCGCATTGATGGGAGTTCTCTTGTAGATATTTATTATTCCTTCTCTGGTAATGATACAACCCAATATGAAGTCATTCCCTACTTAAGCAATTTTAATGACGAGGCATGGGGCAAATTAACCTTGGTAAGCGGCGACGCCGGCGGCGTCTTACCCGGAGACAGTCGTCAAATAACATGGAATCTGAAATCCGAGGCGCCTGAAATGTATTCAAACAACTCAACTATTAAAATAACAATAGGACTACCATCCAAAGGAAATCAATATGACCCGTTGGATGAGGCTAAAATACAAATAGATGAAAGGATAGAAAGATGAAAAGATACTTCTACTACACTATTATGATCTTATTTCTTTTTTCATCGAATCTTTTTGCACAGGTAATTGCGGAGGGAGTATCTTCTGCTGGTATTCTTGATTCCCAGATTCCCGATGTTGGGGTTGTCTTTCCCAATGGCGGCGAAGTATTTCAGGTTGGTGAACAGGTCAATATTCAATGGACCGCCGGAGATTCCAGTTTTGGATCAAGCCCGGTTTCGATCTATTTTTCGACGGATAATGGCGCTACCTTTGATGCAATTTTTACTGATATTACTAATGAGAGCCCGAACTCCTGGGAAATTCCCAATACTGCAACACTTGAGGGTTTGATTCGAATTGTTGCAATTGATTCCTTTGGATTGGCCGGAAATGATACATCGGATGCGGTATTCAAAATCGATGGCCCGCCGGTTCAGCCCAGCGGTCTGGTTGCCAGTTTGGCTGATCATGTAATTAATCTTTCATGGAGTTCGGTGGACGAGGGTGATATGAACAAGTATCATGTATATCGCTCTGCCAATTCCGAAGTGGTTATTACTTCGGAAAATTTAATTGATTCCGTGTTTGTACCAACGACCATATATGCGGATTCAAATGTAACGCACGGAGCGACGTATTATTATGTTGTAACAGCGGTGGATTCATTGGGTAATGAGTCAATCGCTTCACTGGAAGTATCAGGAACGGCGTACATACTCCAGATTACAGCGGTTTCGTTCCAGCAACGCAAAGACGGGTCAAAATACGTGGATATT
>JBDRQG010000337.1:0-7951 GCA_043826475.1 bacterium | reverse complement strand
CAGCCTGATCAATGAAATCATTGAAAGCCATAAAAGCAGAATTGAAGAATTGGGGATTGATATTACTCTGGAATTGAAAGAAGAGATAAATTGTCTGTGCCACAAAAATCATGCCTTCAGTATTTTTAATAATCTGATCATTAATGCTCTTGATGCCTTATCAGATGTAGAGTATCGAAGGTTAATTATAAAATCTGTCCCAAATAGGGAATTTGTCAAAATTACAATTTTTGATTCCGGCAGTGGAATAGCAAAAGAACATATTGATAAAATTTTTGATCCCTTTTACAGCACTAAACCTCATACCGGAACCGGATTGGGATTAGCAATGGTCAAAAAGATAGTTGATATTTATGATGGCAAAATAACTGTCAAATCCAGTCTTGACAATGGAACCGAATTTGTTATATTCTTGAGAACGCCAACTCTTTCTGAATCGTAAATAATTGGGGTATAATGGATAAGCTTGGCCGGATATTAATTGTTGATGATGATCCGATGGTCCTTGAGGCGATCAAGGAATCGTTTATAGATGAATATGAAATAGTACTGGCTTCCTCAGGGGAAGAAGCAATTTCACTTCTAACTGATAATCAAAATATTGATACTATCATTCTGGATATTCGCATGGCCAGAGTGGATGGTTTGGTTACAGCCAGCAGGTTTAAAGAGATTAGTCCCAATATCCCAATAATTTTCCATACCGGGTATCCGGGTGAATACAGTGAAGAGAAAATAGAAAAAGACTACCAGCCCTTTGATTATGTTGGTAAAAATGAACGTCCTTCCCGTTTAAGAAGAACTGTTAAAAATGCTGTAAAGTTCTATCAGTTAAAAACAGGTTCATCAGATCTAATCAATCTGGCCAGAGTAAAGTATGATATGGTTGGAAGTTCTGAAAAGATGCAGGAAGTTTATCAAAGAATTGAGAAAATAGGATCGACTAACTCCAAAGTAATGATTCTCGGACAGACCGGCACCGGCAAAGAACTTGTGGCCCGTGCTATTCATAAAAAAAGCAGTCGGGCTGACAAGCCGCTGGCAATTTTGAATTGCCACCACAAAGAATCAGGCTTGATAGAATCAGAATTATTCGGTCATCTTCGCGGTTCATTTACAGGTGCTTACGAAGATCAGATTGGCATGTTCGAATACGCTCATTTAGGTACTCTTTTCCTTGATGAAATAGGGGACCTTGATATTACTACCCAAGCTAAGATCTTAAGAGTACTTGAATCAGGAGAGATTAGCCGACTTGGCTCCCCGGAGATAATTAAAGTCGATGTAAGGTTTATTTGCGCTACAAATTTAAATCTCGAAAAGAAAGTTTCCGAAGGATCGTTTCGTGAAGATTTGTATTATCGACTAAAAGGAGTGGTAATTCATACGCCTGCCTTGAGAGAGCGAAGAGAAGATATCCCCGAACTGCTTGATTTTTTCATCGAAAAGTGTTGTTCCGAAAACAGCAGCAGTTTGAAAGTATTTGAGCCCAAAGCTCGAGATCTACTAATTCAATATAATTGGCCGGGTAATATTCGTCAACTAATGGACACGGTTCAATCGCTAATTTATCTTTCCCCATCATATTATATTACTCATAAAGAAGTTGTTGAATATCTTGAATGTCCGCCTTTTTCTGAAAATAATGTGAACAGCCTTTCTGAGAGAATACGTGAATTTAAAAAAACTGTTATCCTTCAGACTTTAGATCGCCATAATCATAATATAAGCGCCGCTGCCCGTGAACTCAAAGTTGACCCTTCAAATCTCAGAAAATTATTAAAAGAATTAAATATCAATTAGATTTCCCTAAGTTGCTTTGAAACAAATTTTGTTTAATTTCGTCTATATATTTATAGAATAATAGTTCGAGTTACTTCCTCCCAAGTGTACTTGCCTCGTTTTACCGCCATGATTCTGCTTAAGCAGAATAAAAAGAAGATATGAAGATTCTTTTTAACATTATATTGTCTGGTGATGTTAGCTTAATGAATTGTATGTCAACGGATTAGCAGGTATTTTTAGAATTATGTATGTAAAGAAAATATTGACGAAATTAGTATTTTTTGTATATTAAATATGTACTATCAGATTACTACAAGTTTTTTTATATAGTAGTTTTAAAGGAGGACAACAAATGATATGAGAGGAATTCTAATAATGAATGTCTGAGGTATTTGGTATTAATGAATTAACGTCATAGATGGATAATAGGAGTAATAACAATGAGAGTATCTAAGTGTCTGGCAATTTTACTTTGCCTCGGTTTGCTTATAGCTGCCACTTCGATCTTTGCGGGTGTTGCCAATCAGAAAAACCTGGTTATTGACAACGTCAAAATCTCAAAAATGACTGTTTCAACGCAAAAGGTTTCAACTCAGGGGGAAACTGTATTCTTAAATAATTTGCAGGCTCAGAATGAACCGGAGATTATCTATACTGCTTCCGGACGTGGAGGCGGAGAAAGGATTGATGATGCGGTTGCAATTCCGGGTATGCCATTTGTTGATACCGGTAATACTACCGGAGCTGATAATGATTATATTGAAGAAACCTGTGATGGTGGCCAGTTCCACGATGGCAGTGGTGATCATGTTTACTCATATACACCACAAGATCAGGAGTTAGTTGATATTAGCCTCTGTAATTCATCATATAATACGACTATCTGGGTATATGATGCTGATACAAACAGGATCGCCTGCAATAGGTTTGATGCTAGTTGTGGGACTCCTCGTTCAGCCCTTTTTGAAGTCTTTATGGATTCTCTGGCTACTTATTATATTGTCATTGATGGAGATTATTTAGGGGAACCAAAAGAAGGCGAATACATCATTGAATGCTCTTCTGTCCCTGCTCCTGACTTGCAGGATTCTGTCAGCCTGCATCCAACAATCGCAGATAATGGTCATGATTCTGTTATGATAGGGTATACCTTTAATAATGCTGTTGACTCTGCTCAATTATGGTTTGGTTCTGAAGATGGTGGAACAACATTCCCCGAAGGTGGCAGCTGGTCTTTTACTGGCGGCGGTGTCCCTTCTTATGGTGATATGGATTACTGGGGTAACGATACAACTTTTTATGCTACTCAAGTTGGTCCTACTTCTGAAAATAATGGCGCCAGAACATATAAAATTAATTTTAATAATATAATGGATGGTAATAGCTGGACCTCACAAAGCTGGAACTGGTCAACTAATGGTTGGCATGATATGAGATCAGCCGCTATTGCCTGTGAATCAGGTGTTGAATTTTCACAACAGCCGGGGAATTACTTCTTTGGTATTATTTCGATGGTCCATAGTAGTACTTACACAAGTCCAGCTTTGGTAAATTCTCCGTTTGTTTTTTATCAAATCGATACTACTATCGTAGGCTGGGCGACAATCAGTTGGTATAATGACCTCAATGGTTGCAATTCAACATTAGCCGATATTGATGCGGTAACCAAACTGACTTATGCTGTTTATGATTGGTATAATGAAACTGAACATCAATGGCAAATATTCATTCGTATGGATTGGCTGGTTGATTTTGATTCCGATACAGCCGGCGGTTATACTTATTCACTTCCCGACCAGGCAGCTCATGCCCAATATCCGGCGGTGGCGGCCTATGGCGGAAATGTGATTATTCCATTTGAGAGTTATATTGAAGGGTCTCCTGAAGATCATGATATTGTCTGTTTCTACAATCAAGAAGGAGACGGGGTTATAGGCTCTCTACAGACAAGTGTAATTGTTGCAACTACCGATGATGAAAGATTCCCGCGCATTTCTCATGTCACAGGTTCCAGATTTATCTGTACCTATATTACTAATAATCAGCTCTACTACACTCTGACTGCCGATGGCGGCGCTACATGGGATACACCGGTTTTGTTTAGTGGTGATGATCATGTTGTTTCAGAATATAGGGCCTCTGATATTAGTGAGGGGGGAAGCAGGATTATTTGGGAGTACCAGCCCGATCTGCCGGATGATACAACTGTTTTGATACACTTTGCAGCCACTGAATTGATTGCTGATACTGATAATGACGGCGTTCCTGATGATGAGGATAACTGTCCTCTGATTGCTAACGAATTTCAGGAAGATGCTGATGGCGACCTGATTGGCGATGTCTGTGATGAATGTACCGATACCGATGCTGACGGTTTTGGCGATCCGGGATATGCTGCCAATACCTGCGATGAAGACAACTGTCCTACCACTTATAATCCCGGCCAGGAAGATACCAATGCTGATAATATTGGTGATGCCTGTTGTTGTGTCGATGAACGCGGCAATGCTGATGGTTTAGTAAATGGTGGTATTCCTATTGACGTGGCTGACCTTGTTTATCTGGTTAATTATCTTTTCAAGAGTGGCCCTATCCCAGGCTGTCCATTGGAAGGTGATGTTGACGGTATAAGTAGCGGTGGCACTCCGATAAGTGTTCCGGATCTGGTTTATCTGGTTAATTATCTTTTCAAATCCTCTGGTATTCCTCCTATAGATTGTTACTAATACTGGTTTGATATTAAAAAAAAGCCGCTTCATTCGAAGCGGCTTTTTTATGTCTTTATTTTTGTTAAGAAGTAGCTGCCTGCTCAGTAACTTTTATTTTAATGGTATCCAATAATATCTGCTCTGGATTAATCATAGGGAATTCTATTCTGAAAGTTGTTCCTATGCCTGGAGTGGATTCAACTTTAAGATTACCGCCATGACTGTCAACGATCCTCTTACAAACCATCAAGCCAAATCCGTGGCCGTTTACTTTGGTTGTGAATTTTTGCTTAAATAATTGAGGCAGTATTTCCGGCTCAATTCCTGAACCGGTGTCTGAGATGGTGACCGTGAAGCTGTTATTTTCGTGATTGGTTTTAAGTACGGTTTTTATCGTTCTTTCTTTACATCCAGCGGTAGCATCGGCAGCATTGTTAAAAATGTTATATAATAATTGTTGTATATGAGTGCTGTCGGATTCAAATTGAATTTTATCTTCAGTTGCATCCAGTTGAATAGTTACGTTCCGGAATCTTTTTTGCGGCTTCAAATAATCGATTACTTCGGTAAGCAGGGTATTAAAGAATATGATTTCTTTTTGAGAAGAGATGGAAGTTAGGTCCATCAGGTTGTCGGTAAATCTTTTCATTTTGTCAATATTAGTATAAATCGCTTCAGTATATTTTCCGATTTTATCAAAAGCCTTCTTCTTTATCTGTAAATCGAGAAGAGAAAAGTTGCCAGCTACAACTCCGAGGAAATTATTAAGTTCATGACCGATTTCTGCAGATATTTCTCCTTTGGTTGCCATCTTTTCCAATGAAATAGTTTCATCCTGAAGTTCTTTAAGGCGGGAATATGCTTTTTGAGTCTCTTCGAGCAAAAACAGATTTTCTAAAGAGAGAGCCAGTTGATTGGCAGCCATCCCCAATAATCCCAAATGAGTGATTTCCTTATTAAGAATAGCTTCCGAAGCCGTCGTCATTATCAGTCCGTAAAGCGTGTCGGCTCTTCTAATCGGGATAGCAATTATCGGTGATGATTCATTGTACCAATTGGGAAGTATGATTTTAGCAATTTCCTTATCCGGCTCTATAACAAATAAGGGATGCTCATCTATAGACGTAATATATACCGGTTCGTTAAAACTGTTTATTTTAGAATTTGACAGCAATTTGGTTAATTTTTCATTTTCAAAGGTCTGATTATCAACATGGTCATTTGATATAGTAATCATTCTGAATTCAGTATTATTTCGATCCCAGTATAAAATAGTTCCATCCGTAGATTTGCAATGAATCATGGCAAACCGCAATGAAACAGTACTCAAAGAACTATGATCACCGACCGTTACCAGCATTTGGTTCAAATTAGAGAGTTGCGCTAATTGCTGTCCGGAGTTTTTAGCAATCGATTCTTCCTGAATTTTTTTGACAGCCTTATCAACCGCTTGTCTGATTTCGGAGAGCTCAAAGGGTTTCATGATATAATCGAATGCCCCTTGTTTAATTGCATCCTTGGCGCTGTTAAGATTAGCGTACCCGGTCATAAATATAACACCGGTTTCAGGCTTATATTGGCGAACTTTACTGATTAACTCAATTCCGTCCATCTGTGGCATCCTGATATCGGTCAGGATAAGGTCGGCCGGATCATCTTCAATCATTTCCAGAGCAGTAAGACCGTTATCGGCAACACGAATATGATAATCCTCATCTTCCAGGGCATCCTGAATTAATGAGAGGACAATCTCTTCATCATCAACGACAACTATTTTTACAATATTACCGGTCTTATTACTCATTATAAACCTTAACAGGAATTTTTTCCAGAACATCCCTGATCTGGTTAAGATCAAATGGTTTGGTCAGGCATTGTCGGGCACCTTCATTAAGAGCCATTTCAGCTAATTCATCGGGCAGCGAATCGGTCATTATAAAATGTAAATATGGTTTGGCGCTGATTGATTCCCGAAAAACCTGATAACCGTTTTTACGCGGCATATGAATATCACAAAAAATTGCAAAATAATCATTCGCCAATACTTTCTCAATCCCCTCCTGTCCATCAACCGCCAGCTCTACTTTATAACCTGATTCCATAAGGTACTCTTTCAGTAAATTTCTGATTACCTCGGAATCATCAATGATAAGAATTTTATCCATAAATTCCTCGTCGCTATTCTTCAAGGGCGTTTATGACTGTTTGCTGGACCTCTTTTATGGAAAAAGGCTTAGACAAAAAGGCACACGCACCATTGTTTATGGATTGACTTACAGTATGAAGACTGGAAAAACCTGATATTACAATAACTTTTGTGCTTGGTTCAAATTCACAAGCAAACTTAACAACCTCTTCACCGGAAACATTGGGCATCATTAAATCAGTTATTACTATGTCATATTTTTTCAATTTGATTTTCTCTATAGCCTCATCACCATCAGTGGCAAGATTGACTTCATAGTCTTCAGAGAAAACCTCATAAAGAAAATTACGAATGACTTCTTCGTCATCAACTATTAGAACTGTTCGTTTCAATTCGATTTCCATAAAATTAACGATTACTTTTTTGACTAAGATGTATGTATTTTCTTTATACTTGTATCGGTCTCAACAATTACTTTCTGAATAGGTAATATAATTGTAAAAGTTGTCCCTTTTCCTACTTCGGAATCGACCCGAATTTCGCCGCCGTGATCCCTGATGATACCGTAACTTAGCGATAGTCCGAGTCCTGTCCCTTTGCCAACATCTTTAGTAGTAAAGAACGGTTCAAAAATTTTGTTTATGATTTCATCAGGGATTCCAATGCCCTGATCTATAACTTTAACTTCGACAGTTCCCCCAAATTCACCTACAGACGGGCTGAATCCGGTAGTTATTCTAATGACAGAATCAGGTTTGGAAGCATGCATGGCGTTAATAATCAAATTAGTAAAGACCTGTTGTAATTGTCCGCCATTAGCTTGAATAATAGGTATCTTTTCAGTTGTTTCCACTTCAAGAGTTATTTGATTCATATTCAGCTGATGCTCCACAAATGTCTTAGTTTCAAGAATGACATCATTGATATTGACATCCTCAACTTCGGTAGTATGGGTAGATCTGGAGAAGCGGAGCAGATTTTGAACAATACTTTTACAACGACGGGCCTGATTTTCTATATATGTCAGGTACCGGATATAGCCTTCTACTGTTTTATCCGGTTTTCCTTCAGGATTATTCTTATGCATTTTTTCCAAAGCAAACTGGGCATATCCCAGGATTCCACCAAGCGGATTATTTAATTCATGAGCAACCCCGGCGGCTAATTGGCCGATAGCGCTCATCTTTTCAGATTGAATCAATTGGGTTTGTGCTTCTTCGAGAGCCAAAGTTCTTTCGACAATTTTTTCTTCGAGATTGCGGTTGTATGCCTCGATTTCGTCGCGGGAATCACTGAGAGATTCAATCATCTT
>JBDRQG010000336.1:0-11798 GCA_043826475.1 bacterium | reverse complement strand
CCGGCTTCACCACCAAAAAGGTAAGCTTTTACTTGAACATCACCATGACAAAGAGCAACTTCATCAGAACCACTGCCCATATCAGCCCAGTAATTGTTGTAAATCTTAAGATCAGCAACAGTACCAAGGTTGGTCATACGGTCTTTACTGTCACTCGGACTGTGAGCCACATCCAGAGTTACGCCATGACCGCTCCAGTCAGCGAAAATACTGTTATAGTAAGCACCGCCGGCATTGTCACGAAGAATCATAGTATAAGTGGAAGTTGCGGCATTAACACCTCTTCCAAGGTAAGTAACGTTTGAAATAACCGGTGTGGCATAAGGAAGCAAACCAGGTGAATCATCGCCACCGTCATGCTCACCACCGTGATCGCCCGCATCTTCAGCATGAAGCGTAAACCAGAACTGACCGGTTCCTCGGAAGCCCTGATCGTAATCATAGGAATCGTCTTTACAGAAGGCTACGGCAAGGTGATCGGTATTCGGACAGCCGCCGAAGAATTCAAAACCATCATCATTGTTGAAGATTACTTCAACATGACTGATAATGCTCTTACAACCCAGAGCACCCATGGTTACACCGTTGATTTCGTTTGCTTCACCGATATCGGTTCCGCCATGACGGACTGAAACATACTGCAGGTTACAGGAGCTGTCATTATCATTAGGGGTTAATCCGCCGCCATAGAAGTGGCGGGACTGGATGTCACCCGGAATACCTTCGATACTGTCAACACCGTTGGGTTCGCTGATAGTGGCTCTGCCGAGAAGGATAAGACCACCCCAGAGACCACGGGATGAATCAGGATCGAACAGATCGATATCATAAATATCATCAATAGTATCTCTGACGCTGGTAAAGATAATCGGAGCGTCAGGAGTACCAACTGCTTTTAAATAACCACCGCGGGAGATAATCAAAGCGGAAGCATCACCTTCTTGTCCCGGATTAGCTTTTACGACAGTACCGGCTTCAATCTCAAGAACAGCACCATCCTCTACATATACAAAGCCATCTAATACCCAGTTGGTATCATTAGAAAGAAAAAGATAACCACTAGCGTTAATATCAGCATCAGTAATCGTTTTATATGGCTTACCCTGGTCGGTGGTAGCATGTGATATTAGCGGCATAAGTAAGATTATTAAACCTATAAACGCCTTTTGAAACATTTTTTGTTTCCTCCAAAAAATTTAATTTGCCAAACAATCAGAATTAGGCTACCTTTCTGAGGTAGCTGGCTGTCAGGTCAGTGGCAGCCACTATTTCGTTTATTACATTTTTTTGTTCGGCATCAGCTGATCTTTAGTTCTGGCTGGTGCCTTTTTTTACACCTCCCGGATATCTTATTCATGATCAATGGTCTTAAGTTTATTCAAAGAGGTAATTGTATGCAGAGTCGCGCTATTGAAATACTGAGTGGCTCTCATCATCAGCACAGCCCTTTGCACACGCTCATTTTTCTTATTTTTGATCAATCTATTTCTAAATGTATTTCTATATAACATCGTAGCTCATTCCAATCGAATATGTACGGCCGGTTTTATACTGCAAATAGACTTTTTCTTCTTCGTTGGGTAAGCCCAGCTTGTCATGCACCATCTTGACATCTTCATCCAGAATGTTCTTAACCCCGATCTTCAAAGAGACGCCAAGGAATAATTTTTGAACAAACTGAAAATCAAGATTATGCTGCGGCACTTCGTAAACATCCGGGGTAGCTCCGCTGGCATTAAAAGTCAAACGCCGGCCTGATACATTATAGAAGAGTGAAACATTGGTGCCGCTTCTAAAGCTGTTGTAGCCAAGATCGAGGTTTATGATATATGGCGACTGGCCATGAAGCTGCCTTGTCGTAGCCGGGTTATCATCATACAAGCGAGCTTTTTCCAACTCAAATTCAGGGATCGTTACTTCTGATTTCACAAGGGTAAGATTTCCGCCGATTGTGAAATTCTGAAGAAAACCCACACCGGTATGATCCAAACGGCGGCGGAATTCAAATTCGACACCATATATAGTCGCCTTGTCGGTATTTTGTGGTATTACTTCCCCTTTGTTACTGACAATAACCATCTCAATGGGATTTTTCATGTATTTGTAAAAGACGCTGACTGAGGCAACTTCACCCGGACGCATGAACCATTCCCAGCGGGTTTCTAAATTATTAATGCGGGTATAATCAATTTTAGAATTTCCGAAAAAGTACCTTGAAAGACCGAATTCCTCAGAAGGTGCCGGAATCATTTCACGGATCGTGGGACGAGCCAGGGTGCGGCCATAAGCTAAACGGAGATTCATATTTTCATTCTGGTGGTAAATGAGATTAACCGAAGGAAGCAGATCGGAACCATCTATATCACCGGGTTCGGTTGCGACCAGATCATGAGTAGCTCCATACATTTTTGTTGTCTCATATCGCAGACCGCCGATTATACTCCATTTCGTTGAAAGGACATAATCAAACATGCCATAGAGAGCAAATATCTCCTGACTGCCATCATATTGATTTTTAGCCAGCTCTAACTTTGATAAGGCATTGGAATAACTAAGCCGTATTGAACCATTGGGCAAAGTGTACATCGAATCGAAACCAAGATCACTGGCCCAGCTGTCAATATCACCATTATAATCGACATAACGGGTGGTGTTCCCATAATGAAATTCGAAATCCCGGTAGGTTCTCTCTTTTTTCAGATAGGCGGTACCGGTTTTTATTTTCCCTTTTGAGAAAGGAAGTTCAAAATCAAGTTTATAGTCCCTGTTTTCTTCATCAAGGTCACGCCATAGTCTTACCGGCTCAGCTACGCGATTAATCTCTATCAGATATTGATAGACAGTATCGTTACCATTTATTTCATCTATAGTTTTTTCATCTGTCAAATAGCGGGTATCAGGATCATTCTGAGATGTCTTGGAGTGTGACACCTGCCAGTTGGCCCTGATATTCTTAAAGGGTAACCCCATTGCTCCAAACACATGTTCCCCGGAAAGCTGGGAACTCCACAATTTCCGTTCTGTATAGATAAGAGCATAGTTTCGAAGAATACTGCCATCATAAGATGCATATTCATTAGAAGATGGTCCGGATAGCTGACGGCTGCTCGATATTCCATTTCGAGTATAAGCATAGCTGAAACCAAACTTATGATTGGGATGCAAACCATACTTGAACATCGTCATCCCGCCCCATAAAACCTCTTCAGTACCCTTGCTGTCAGTTGCGGCATAAGTACGGATCCATGGATCTTCCTGAACACCGGCCTCACCCTCAACTTCATAACGCCCGTAAAAACCGTTTTCGTAATATTTGTTATTCTGGCTGTAAGATAAGCTGGCTACTACACCAAGAGGTTTGTTGAACAGATTTAGTAAATCACCATAGGAAAGGGAATGGCTCTGGTTTGGAGCGGCAGTTCTTACTCTCGGAGTCATAACCGGATCGAAAGAATCATAAGCTCTATCCCAGAATTCTACAAGCTGCATTACCGAATCAAGTTGTTCGGTTGTCGTTCTCCCCGGAGGAGGTGCTACGAGAGCAGCACTGTCCTGAATAATAGCCGGAACCTGGCGTTTGCCATTATCATACCCTAACCAGTCTGTACCACTTTTGGGCTGGGAGAGGACATCCTTACCTGTTGACAAGGAGTTATAACTTGCTGATGTCGAAAATTTGAGCTGTCTCTTTTCGGGATAGTCTCTTGTGTTAAGATTTACGCTTCCACCGGCAAAATTCCCTGGTTTGTCGGCTGTAAATGATTTCTCGACTACAATATTATCAAGCAGTCCTGTTGGAATTAAATCCAATGGGACTGCTTGCTTATCGGGGTCGGGACTGGGCAGCGGGCTGCCGTTAAGTTGGGTATTAGTATAACGGTCGCCAAGACCCCGAATATATACATATTTTCCGCTAAGTACGCTTGCACCAGTTACTTTTGTCATCGCTTCGGCAGAATTGCCACTACCGGAACGGGAAATTTGTTCTGAACTAATGGCATCGGATATTGCCGCAGCTTTCTGGCGTTTAGCCAGTATTGATACCTCAGTATTATGAATCGCTTTGGATTTGACCGTAATCCCCTCCATCTCAACAAGTTGCTCTGATATGGAAAGATCCACGGTGGTTACGTCACTGGTTTTTACGACTACCCCGCCCATCTCGGCTTTGTCATATCCAACACAGGAAGCAACAAGTTCATAAACTCCAACAGGAACATTCTTAATTCTGTAATATCCGTCAAGATCGGTGATCCCACCTAACGAGGTGCCGGAAATTGAAACGGTTACACCCAATAACGGTTCGCCGGTTGTCTTATCCGTTACTGTACCAACAATTTTACCACTTCCATCTGTGGCTGCAATTGTCACGGAGTTGATCAATGATGAAGCCAAAAGCAGCATCATTATAATTGATAAGGTTTTGATTTTTACCCGCACTTTCGAAAGTCCTTGTTTTACCAAAAAAATCCATTTTCCTGACATTTGAATTCTCCTACTAATACCCACTTGTTTCCAGTTAACAGACACCAATAAGGGGATTAATTGTTAGCAGAGTGTGAGCGTTCTTTTAAAAGTAGATGAGTTTATAAAAGCCTGCGGATCGATTAAACTCATTGATTTAAAGCTATTTTGCTAAAACTCAAGATCTGGTTATTAATATGTAGAGGTGAGAAATATTAGAGATATTATTAATTGTAAAGATTATTCCCGAAACCGATAACCAACTCCGCGTACAGTTTCAATATAATTCCCAAATTCACCTAATTTTTTTCTAAGCCCTGAGATGAGAACATCAACCGAGCGATCGGTTACGATAGCATCATCTCCCCTGACCGAATTGACAATATCGTATCTTTTCATAACCCAACCGGCATTTCTAACCAGTACTGTCAATAACTCAAATTCGGTAGCAGTCAGGTTTACTCTTTTATTATCAACTTTAACTTCATGACGCCCCGGATCTATAAATATACGATCCGATCTAATTGGCGGTTCGTGCTGTTCTGGAGATTCTTTTGAAGCACGAAGGCGAGATCTTATTCTGGCAATCAATATTTTGGGGCTAAATGGTTTGGTGATATAATCATCGGCACCGATTTCTAATCCGGTTACTATATCACTTACTTCGGCTCGGGCCGTAAGCATTATCACCGGAATTTTTCCGGTAATTTCATTATTCTTTAATAACTTGCATACATCCAGACCATCCATGCCCGGAAGACGAATATCGAGCAGAATCAGATCGGGACGTTCGCGAACAGCAATTTTATAACCTTCTTCCCCGGTTGAGGCACAGGAGACAAGATATCCATCTCGTTCCAGATTATAAGCAATTAACTCCTGGATTTCCGCTTCATCTTCAATAACCAGAATCAATTTAAGATTTGGGGGCACGCTGCAATACCTTATTAAATAATTTCATTAGGACAATATTAAAAGGAGTATGTTAATATCAGTTAACAGAATTGTTAAGAAAGTGTTAAAAAATTATTAATATAAAATTAACACAATCCTTATAATTTCATTACTGATATATTATGGATTACAATAAGTATGAGATTCTTTCAAGATAATTCCAGAGGAAAACACCTAATAATAATATTTGTTTTATTAATATTCTTCTTTATGTTCCCTGGCTGTCAGGAGATAATCGATAATCTCAATCATTATCTTGACTCTGCTCATGAGTTATGGGGGTTCAACGGATCAGTACTCATCTCCTGGAATAACAGAGTCGTACTTAATAAAAGCTACGGCATGGCCAATGTCGAATTTAATATTCCCAATACATCACATACCAAGTTTTTCATAGGATCTTTAACCAAGCAGTTTACCGCCGCAGCTATAATGATTCTCGAACAGAGAGGGCTGATTGATCTGCACAAACCGATAAAAACATATCTCCCTGACTTCAACCATCCGGACAATAATAAAATTACGATCCACCATCTACTGACTCATTCCTCAGGTTTACCCAATTATACCGATGATATAGATTTGTACTTCAAGAGAACAAAGGATATTACTCAGGAACAACTTTTGAAGCTATTTGAGAATGAGAAGCTATTATTCAAACCCGGGACGGATTTTTATTACAGCAACACCGGTTATGTTATTCTGGGAGCAATTATAGAGAAAGTCTCCGGACAATCTTATGAAGCTTTTTTGCACAAAGAGATCTTCAATCCTTTGGGTATGAAAAACAGCGGCTATGGCCGTCGCGAAGCGGCACTTCCACAACGGGCAGATGGCTATACCTTTTATGAATTTGGGCAGCTTGTTGATGCCCTTCCCATCGATTTTGCTTTTTTACATAGTGCCGGAGCGTTGTATTCAACTGTGGAGGATTTGCAAAAATGGAATAAAGCACTGGATGAAGGAAAAATTCTGACAAAAAAAACAATCAAGAAAATGAATATTCCCTATATTAACAATTACGGTTACGGATGGATAATGGAATCACGCTATGGCTACCTCCATCAATATCACGGGGGGCAAATTGACGGCTATAATACTTTTATGGGAAGATGGCCGCAGTTGGGTTTATGTATTATTGTTTTCAGCAACGATGACATGGCGCCGGTCAAAAAGATCGCACGGGGTCTGGCGGCTATCTGTCTCTCCAAAGGTTGTGAATTCCCGATTAAGAAAACACCCATTGATCCTGACCCAAAAATTTTAAAGGAATATGCAGGTCTGTACAAAAACGATTTTAACGAATATCAAATTATTTATTTGGATAATGATAATTTATATATCCGTATGCCGGGTCAGGCTGGTATGCGTTTATATTCCGAAGCTATCGATAGCCTTTACTATGATCTGGATAATACCAAAACAATAATATTTCATCGAGATAATAATAGTGCGATCTCTTCTATGGAAATCAAAGACGACGGCATCAATATTATTTATAATAATATTCCCGACAGCATTGCTCACAAGATTTTAGTAAGCCGGAAAGAAGTTACAATCGATCCTTCATTGTTAAATAGATATGAAGGTCGGTATCTAATGGAATCTGGATCAAACATATTCAGCAGCAATTTCATACTTGATATAACAAGCGACAGCAATAAAATACTGGTACAGATTGCTGAAGGGGATGTGGTCGAATTGTATCCTAATTCTGAAAATACTTTTTTCCATAAAGATAATGATATTCTTATTTCTTTTATCCGGGACGAAAGAGGGCGAGTTACAGGATGTGTTATAACTTTGGGAATTTCGGAAACCTATGGAAAGAGAATTAGTAATTAGAGTTTTCCAAAATAAAAAAATACCGTTAATCTACTAACCTTCATGAATAGTAATATGAAATTATAATATGAGCTTCATGTTCAACTTAATACAGCTCGGTAAGTTTTAAATTATTATGGCTTACAAATAAAGCGGAGGAGGTAGGATTCACAACGCCTTATTTTTACAAGTTTTTGTATTGTATAAATTTACACGTAATTTTATGATTTTCAAATGCTTAGTTGCTTCAAGTACAAACAAGTTCAGTGAAGTAGATTGTTAGAAAAAGTGTATGTCACCTATGAGCTTATTCTTCTTAAATCGATAATGAAACGAAGCTATGCCATACTCTCAATTGATGAAAAACTGACAGTCTATTTCAAACTATCAGAGGTAAAAATTGTAATATCAAATATCGGGCATGTTAAAAACTCAGGTTATGTTGTGTTTGGTCTTGGACACACCAAAGGCGTATGTGTAATCCACACTTAACCCCTTGTTGGACAATGGTAGCAGGTCACACAAATCTGCTAAAGCAGATTTGCAAGACCTGCCACAACATGCTAATTGTATTTTTTCAACACGCCCTATCGTTCAGTGCAAATTAACACAGTATTAATTAATGGCACTTAATTCAATTTATTTATTTTTTTGTAGAATGACATCGGCATTGAAGAAGGAAGATTTTATGACCATCGGATGCGAACTCGATACTTACCGGGGTTTTAAGTGTTGCTTCTAGATTGTTTAATATGGTGGAAATAGTACTAAGGAAAGGGGTCTTGGTAAGCAATCCCCTAAATGTAATTATCATATTATCTAAATCTAAATCATTCTCCGTCACCTGAGAGATATTATTATCCTTGTAAACTGAAACAATGTTTTCAATTTTGGGAAGGGTGGTCCCTATTTTCTTAAGTAATACTTTTATATCTACAGTTTCAATGCATTTGAGTTTCAAATTGATTACATCAGCTGTTTTGGGGAAATTACCGTTTAATTCAGTATCCGGAGTTAAAGAAATAATATTAGACCCATTAAATATTATCTGAATTGGACTTTCGTTATCTGCATGATTGACAATACGAGTTCCAAATCCAAATGTCATTTTGATTACATTGTTATTTGAGTCTAAACCTGATTCCTTATTATCCTCAGTATAAGCTATACCCGAAAAGATCGGGAAGAAGTATTTATCGCTCCGTGTTCCTACAACTTCCTGGATGATTACTCCCATTTCTTCGTCATAATCAAGCAATCCTCTGCTTACACGATATTCAATTGGCTCAGGAGCGAATGTAGATGCATATACTTCAGCGATAGCATCCATCAATGCCTTAAGACGTTCCTGCTTGCTGCCCTGATTGCTCAGAATTATACTTCTATACTTTCCGGAAAATGAAATTCCCGTCCGATCATCAAGTAAACTCGAGCTTCTTACAATAAGAGGCGAATCCTGAAAATCGTCAAGAACCGTCACCAGCATCTTACTTATATCTTCAGGAAAATGACCCTTTTTAAAAAGATGAATAATATAAGGGTATTCCAGTTTTATCTGATTACTCTGCTTGTATTTTTGTTCGAAAATATCATCGAAGTTATTATAATGCATATAATGGATAATTACATCTGAAGTAACAAACCACGTTTTGGGAAACTTAATGTCTTTGAGAAGGTTTTCGCTTTTGCTTTTATTATTTATGATTTTATTTATCAGCAATATCCGGGCACTCTTTCCCCCCAATCTCCCACGGCTTTTGTCGCAATACACTACATTTTCAAGAAGATGTAGAAAATCTTTTATTTCCAATAATTCTTTGGCAATTTCAATATATTCAGGTTGATTTGAAAGAAATCTTCTAATTAACGATATTTTAATACCCCAATTACTCGGTAATGAAGCCTCCATGTCAGAAGGTGCCATTTTAAAATATCTGCGCATAGCATCGTCAACATCGGCCAGAGGGAGATGCCTGTTTACGATATGAGAAAGAGTACCAAGCTTGTCCTCCTGAACCCAATTATTAATATATTCCAGAATCTCCTCTTCACTATAATATTTGCGAGCAATATCATAAACAAATTTACTGTAACTTGAAAGATAGTTGAGTGAATGTTCTTGGTTGATGATTATGTCATCATCTGTTTCCTGAGGAATTGTCGATTGAGAAAAGGAAGGTACCGATTGCAATAGATTTCTTGCTTCAATGTTACCTCCCTGACTAAGTTCATATAACATTTTTCTTGAAATACGAAAATATAAATCCTGATTAGTTTGCTCCAGCATATCCAGAATAACATCTGCTTTATCACGTTCCCGTTTTGTATCTTGTTTCTCGTTTTCCACAATTGTTTTTACTGTTTCCATGTCATTCTGATGGACAATAAATTGACTAAGAGAATTAGCAATAGTCTGAATAAGTTGCTTTTCTTCTGCAAGGAATTGGTCTTTATCGACAGATGTTGTTTTTTGTTTATAGTAAACCGAAATATAGCCAATTACTACTTTATAACTGGTAATATCTGATCTTATATGCCACTGAGTTTCTGTAAAATCAGGCGACTGAAATATTTTATTTCCAATTTTTATCTTAACAACATTAAGATCAGGATATTGCATAGCCGGGGGGATTATCTTAATAATTTCAGGGCAAAGAATTTCTAATGGCTTCTCAAGATCCAGAAGTATTTCGTGAACCTGATAGAGACAGTTTAGTTCTATTGATCTCTTTTTAAGTGTTTCAAGTTCCATATCTTCCCAATTATATGTCATACAAAACCACACCCCTTCCACTACGACCATCAACCTTAACCAATAATGGTTTTGAAAGCTGAATGTGATGAATAAAATCGGTTCGATAATTATCTTTTTGTTTTTTTAGCCATTCCCAATTTATTTTATGCATTTTTGAATGGGGAACCTGAAAGAAATTAATCTGGAAGCTTGTCATATTATGGAAAAAATGTGTTCCCTGACTTAACTCAACATCCATGTTTGGCAATGTTGCCTCAATAATAGTCTTAGCCCCTGAAATCTGGCTCCAGTTTACAGGGATCCCCAGCCATGGATCAGAACTACCCCAACGACCAAATCCAATTAATAGATAAGCACGGCCTTCATTTATGAGTCGGCGATTCAATTCAGCGAGTTCCAAGGCAATTTGTCGTGTATTTTTTGCATTGAAATTATCAGGATCTACATATACGATATCTTCAATAGTTTCAGACAGGCCATTACCAAGTGCTTTCTCCGAAGATACTAAAACATTTTCCTGTTCCATTTCCTCCAGGTTCACACTGACAATTGCATCTGATACAACCATCGGACGAACCTGTAGAAAACCGAACTGAGCTTTAAGTTCTCCGTTGGTATAAATAGTTACAGCAAACTCTATTTCTACTTCGTTTCCAAGGGCTTTTTCACAAATTTCCAGGAGTTCAACAATTATTTTATTTAAATAAATTTGATCGACAACCAATATTGGAGCAAAAGTGACAACCCTTGGACCGGACGGACCGGTGCCGACTACAATCTTGTCATCCTGCGGTACATATGTTGATGCAACAAATCGTAACGTGTTATCTTCTTCAGCGTCAGCAAGAGTCCCTTTTAACATATATTCTGTTTCACGAACCGGATCGCTTAAGGGAGGTTTCCCAATATTAATAGCCCAGAAAGAAGTCTGTGTTAATCTTAATAGTTCACTCGGTGAACCAACCGGAGGATTTACTTTTGGTAGTGAAGGGGAGTAATTCCAAACAATACCACCATCAACGATAGTTTTCCCAAGGCCTAAAGCGAGATTTACGATTCCGTCTTTCGCTTTAGCAGCACCAATTGGATAAAAATTAAATGAACGTGCAACACCTGAGATATGTGGATAAAACCTGTTATTAAAACCCTGACCTATGACATCCTGAATTATAACAGCCATTTTTTCTTCACTAGTAGAACGATTAATGGCTTTATGATAATCCTTTGCCGCTCTGAAAAAAGTGGAAGCATAAACAAATTTTATTGCTTCTGCTATTTTTTCAAACCTGGTATCCGCATCGAATTGATTATTTGGAATCATTTTTGTTGCATATACACCAGCAAATGGTTCATAAATAGCATCTTCCAGCAAACTTGACGAGCGGATGGCAAGGGGGATCTTAATCGTCTCGACTAATATGCGAAGCTTGTCTGTCAACTCGAGAGGTAATTTCCCTTTTCCAAATGAATGCGCAATATACTCATCCGACATATTGGAAAGAGCAACTTTGTAAAGATTATTTTCATCCATGAAGATGTCAAAAATATCGGTGGTGATGACAACAAACCTTGGAATACCTATTTTTACATGCTTATCACTTATTTTAGAAAAGTGTGATTTGATAAATTTTTCAATAAAGGCTAAACCGGAAGCCTTGCCGCCTATGGCTCCCTTTCCAATATATGTAATATTCTCTTCGGAATTTATATAATTATTATCAAAAGGGTGTAATTGTTCGATGGGTATGGTAATATGATTTGTGGACATTATACTATTATATCCTAAAACCTATCGATTTAG
>JBDRQG010000335.1:0-3896 GCA_043826475.1 bacterium | reverse complement strand
CAGATGACTTTTTGAATGAATCAGGATATGAACGAAAGCATATCAAATTAAAACAAAATACATATACATTGTCATTTGGTTATGATGTAATTCTCAAATATAATAGTTTATCATTATCCCCATATCTTGGATTAGTTATGGCAGAAATTGAAGAAGATAATGGAAAATATGATCCTCACCCAAATTGGGATTTAAACTCGAAAAGTAAATTTCATCCTTATTTTGGATTAAGAATTAAAAATTATCTATCGCCAATGAAAAGGTTTATGTTTTCAGTTTTTTTGGAATTTAGTTACAATAAATTTCATTTTGATAATGAGGAGTATGGTAAAGGTAAAATTTACAATTTAATTATTGGATTAAGTACTGAGTTTCTTATATGTAGAAAAGAGGTTAATTAATATCGATGCAACACATTAAAATATTGTTACATCCTCTCTTTATTTTATCTTTACTAATATTGATCTTAAATGATCATTTTCTAAAAGCAAATTACCCATCATTTTTGACCGGTAAACTGAGCGATTTCGCCGGTCTGTTTTTGATTACAATATTTATGTTTGCTATTGCCGCTTCAATTTTTAAACAAAAATCTCATCTTTTATATCTCCATATTGCAATTGCCTTGTTATTTACTCTCTGGAAATTGGCACCGGTTGAAAAAATACTGATCTGGCTGAATGAGATTAGCTCTATACCCATGCCCTCAAGAGTCAAAGATCCCACCGATTTGATAGCTTTGGTTATTTTGTTATTTAGCTTCATGTTCTTAACTTCCAGATTGAAAATAACATTTAATATAAATCTTGGTCTCTATAAGAAAATTTTGGCTACACTGGTCCTTTTGGTGTCAGGCTGGTCAATTTTGGCTACTTCAAAGGGAGTTGATTATATAGATCCGGATTACGATGGCTATTTCACCTGCTGTAAGGGGATGCGGGGGAATATTGACGGCAGCGTGGAGCATGATTTTTCTACTAACGATATTGTATATTTGGCTGAATATTTGTATAGAAATGGTTCGCGCCCTCCTTGTCTTGAAGAGGCCGATGTTAATGCCAGTGGTGATAAAAACCCTATTAGAGAAGACGATCTGGATTATTTAATAGCGTTTTTATTTGAAGGTGGCCCGCCCCCCTGCGACTGCCCCCGATATGCCGGGTACGATGATTAGAGTCGCTTGACTACATAACCAATCTGCTTATATTCTTCGAAAGTTTAACTTTAGGATTATTGTAAAGTGCCGTACGCCGATATTGGAAATGATGTAAAGCTATATTATGATGAGTACCTCCCGCAACAGGGTAGCATTGCCACTCCTATTGTTTTCTTGCATGGATTTACACTTGATAGACGCATGTGGGAGCTTCAGGTTGAATATTTCAAAGATAGATGTCATCTAATTCTTATTGATGCCAAAGGGCATGGAAAATCATCAGCACCAGAATCAGGATATAGCCGGGCTGATCGGATTGAAGATTTGTTACGGTTTGTCGAAGTACTGAATTTAGATGCCTATCATCTGGTCGGATTATCGATGGGTGGTTCAACAGCTTTAGGTTACTCGTTACTATATCCTGAAAAAATCAAGTCCCTCACTTTAGCCAGCACAAGCGCCACTGGCTACAAAGTCGGCCCCAGGATTTCCCGAATCGACCGTATGGTCAAAGAACAGGGGTTGGAGGCGGCCCGTAAGAAATGGATCCAATACGCTGTCAATTATTACTCAGATGATCAAAAAGCAATCAAGGATTCCCTACGGCTCATGATGACCGAGCACTCCGGAGCTCCCTGGATGGATAAACTCCGAGGAAAATACCCGCCCCCAGATAATGATCTTGAGCGAATTTCATCTCTGAATATCCCGACCAAAATATTTGCCGGAACCGAAGACAAGGTCTTTGAACCACTGGCTCATATCTTAGGAGAGAAAATCCCTAATAGTAATATTTCTATTTTCGAGGGTGTTGGACACATGATTAATATGGAAGAACCTGAGAGATTCAACCATGAGCTCGATGAGTTTCTAGTAAGATTTATATAATTATATATTGTGCAGTGAGATAATGTGAATATCTCAAGTATTGCATTACATGACAAATGGATTCAATCTATCTCTTTACAGATAAGGAAAAATAAATATATTGGTCTGGTTCGTAAGATAGACTTTTAAAACCGGAGAGGAGTGAGGATCAGATGGCCAAGCCTTCAACCAGGGCTAAAATTGCCGTATTTGTATCAGGAGGAGGTTCCAATCTCCAGGCATTAATCGATGCTTCAAAATCAGGACTGCTTCACGGCGAAATAGTTCTGGTTATCTCCAATATGAGAAAAGCCTACGGATTGGTGCGGGCTGAAAAAGAGGGGATTGATACTTTCGTTTTTAAGGTGAAAAACTATGATTCTCCTGATTTAGCCGCCGAAGATCTCTTTACTCAATTACAGAAACATAATGTTGAATACATTGCTCTGGCCGGTTATTTAAAATTATTACCCCAAAATGTTGTTAAAGCATTCAAAAGTAAAATTGTCAACATCCATCCCGCCTTGCTCCCCAAATACGGCGGTAAAGGGATGTACGGCCATTTTGTTCATGAAGCTGTTATTAAAGCCGGGGACAAAGAATCAGGGATTACAATTCATCTCGCTGATGAAATCTACGATAACGGCAGAATCCTGCATCAGGTAAAAGTCCCGGTAGAAAAAAATGACACGCCTGATACTTTGGCGGCCAGAGTGTTGAAGCAGGAGCATTTGTGGTATGCCAGAATTTTGGATAAATTGATAAAAGGAGAATACAGTAAATAAGATGAGTGATATTGTTTTAAAAACTGATATTAAAGAATATCCTCTTTTGGTAAGAGGAAAAGTTCGCGATGTATATGATCTGGATGACAAACTTTTGTTTGTCGCATCGGACAGGATTTCAGCTTTTGATGTCGTCATGCCCAATGGTATTCCCGGCAAAGGTAAAGTATTAACATCGATGTCACTGTTCTGGTTTGATTATCTTTCTGATGTGGTTGAAAATCATCTCATCACCGCCAAGGTCGACGAATACCCTAAAAGACTTCAAAAATATAGCAAAGACCTCGAAGGAAGGTCGATGATTGTCACCAAAGCTGAACGGGTTGATTGCGAATGTATTGTCCGAGGTTATATCTCAGGCAGCATGTGGAAAGAGCTTAAAAAAGCCCGTGAAAAAGGATCCAACACTGTTCATGGATTTGAATTCCCGCCAGACATCCGGGAATCAGGCAAACTTCCCGAACCGATTTTTACTCCTTCGACAAAAAACGATGATGGCCACGATGAAAATATTAGTTATAAACAATTGATTGAATTAATTGGTGAAGAGACAGCTCAATTATGTAAGGAAAAATCTCTGGCAGTTTATACCAAAGCGGCTGATTATGCTTTGACCAAAGGAATAATCATAGCCGATACCAAATTTGAATTCGGATTTAAAGATGGTCGCTTTATTTTAATCGATGAAGTTTTGTCACCCGATTCAAGCCGGTTCTGGCCAGTTGATAAATATGAAGTAGGCCGCGGCCAAGCCTCATTCGATAAGCAGCCGATTCGCGATTATCTTGATAAACTGGATTGGAATAAAAAACCACCAGCGCCGGTATTACCGGATGAAGTTATCATGGCCTCGGCCAAACGTTATGCTGAAGCGGAAAAACTGCTGACAGGAAAGTAAATATCAGGGAAGTTATTTAATAAATTGGATGTAAAGATGAGTGATTTAATAAAAATTAATAGGGCTTTGATTTCTGTTTCAGATAAAACCGGGATTACCAAACTGGCTGAAGAACTCAATGCGATGGGAGTTGAAATTCTGTCAACCGGGGGAACCTTAAAGGTAATGAAGGATGCCGGAGTACAGGCTA
>JBDRQG010000334.1:0-2769 GCA_043826475.1 bacterium | reverse complement strand
ATTGATTTCCCAAATAATCTTCCGGGAAAGTTCTCTGGAAGGATTCGCCCATTGACAGAATAGCCGCGATGTACTGGGGTTTGAATCCCAGATAAACCCAGTCGGAACCATACTCGCGGTTGTATTCTTTAGCTGTATTTTGCATCATGCGGTACCCGATCACGGTTCCTTCAGCTAAAAGGGCAAAACCGATAAGTTTGTGTCCTTTTTTAAAGGCATGTCTTAACAGCGCCAGTCCAATCGGCCTTATTTCCGGCAGGGAGGAAGCTTCATGATCAAATGAAAATATTATAGTTGAGCCCTCCGGCAGGGAATCTATATAGTTATACATATCCTGAGTTGGCTTTGAGGTCGGGATGTCAAGATGAACTCTAACAAGCATGGACAACCCTATTACGAGAAACAAGCCTATGAAGGTATAATGACGGGGTTTTAGGTTCATTTTTCTCCCCCCAGCCAGGTCCGTTCAATTCCAAGGATAACTCTAAGCGATGTTGTCAAAGATCCCAAACCTATACCTATAAGAATCGCCCGACGGGCTGACATTGAGGGATAGTTCCTGACCCAGTCAGCGAATTGGGGAATTTGATCCCAGAGATAACCGCCCACAGCGCTTCGGCTGATAAGAATTAACGAGGCTGACAATAGAAGAATAGTCGCGGGGAGCGATCTGGCTCGAAAACCTCGGAACGATGCCGATGCTACAAAAAAAGCCAGAATCGCAAACATAGTGGCCGATAAAGGAGTATATACAAATTCGTATAACCACGAAAAATGAGTTCCCGGTTCGCGGAAAGACTTTCCTTCATAAAAGCCAATTACGGCAATTACGATAAATGACAAGACGATTACAACCGAATAGCCCCAATCAGATTTTTTTCTGGAAATCTTCTGGAAAGAGATTTTCATTAAGTTTAGTGCTCCCAACCAGATAGCAAAGGCTGATATAATAGAAAACCAGTCAGAAAACCAGGTGTTGAGCTGGCTGAACGGCCAATGGGGGATAAAGTACTGCAGAACAAAGGCTATCCCGACAATACCGGTTATCAATAATGGTACTTCTCTACGCATCCTTAATCACCTATAACCTGAAAGAGGGTTGAGAAATGCCAGATATTAAAAGTTTCCAAAATGACACCAATTATCAAAGATATCAGAATTAAAGCTTTTCCCATATCCTGACCTTTAAGGCTGCCAAGCAGTTTTGGCTCTTTAGACAGATATGCTGATGCAGCAAATAATTCTTCACCTATTAATGTATAATCGCAGGCCGCTACAAAGAAAGGCAATTGCGAGGGCATAGCTGTTCCTGCTATTTGTATGGCCCCTATAGAGTTACCTGTTTCAGCCAGAATCAAAGATTCAGCATAAAAAGCTCCCATTAAGAAAATCGTAGCTGGTCTTTCACGAACAACCATCCCGTCAATACCTGCAGCATAACCAAATTGGTCATCGGTCAGATAATGAACCTGATCTTCATGGAAGGCATCCGGACGGCCAACTTTGGAATAAGCCTCTTTCACAATCTCTTTGGCAGTTACCAAAACCAATGATCGTGATACTGGCACTTCCAACCAAGTTTCATATGTGGCAGCAACTTCCGCCACCCGACCTAAAATAGTAACTCCGGCAATAGTCTGAACATTATCCATATCCTGTGTGCCGGGAATAAAATAAATCTTTTTCCCCATTTCAGTGGCCCTGCCAACCGCTTCATCAACCGCATCCAAACCGGCTATCTTTCTGATAAACAATTCTTTACCGGCTTTTGCCTGGTTAATATAATAGAGAATGAAGCTACAAAGGATGATTACTCCGACAAATACATTAATACGCTGTAAATGGAACCATTGCGCTGAAGATTTTACCGGCGAACTTGGACCAGACTCAGCCAAAGCCTCGACCAGCATACCATCAACACCCATTGCATTATATACAACTGCTACTCGATAAAAATATTCGTTATTATCCTGTACATGACCATCTTGAAATTCAGTTGCTCCGGACGTTGACTCTCCCACTTGGGAGAATTGCCCCGGCTGTCCATCAACTGAAACAGCTCTTTGAACCCGATAACCCCCTATCCTTACCCCCTCGGGAGCGATAGGCTCTGACCATCTGACGGTGATAGATCCGCCATCATCATTAGGAGTATCTTTAACCTCAACATTTGTTGGTGGTTTAAGGGGGGACAAATCAGATGTAACAGGTTGGGTCTGTTCGCCTTGCGCCCATGACAGAGTAAATATTAATAAAGAGAATAAAATGACAAATATTTGTAAGAGATGAATAATCTGGTTATTCCGGTGCCGTTTCAAACTATATTCCTCTATATTACAGTATCATTAGCAGTTACAATAATAACACTAAATAAAGACGCACTAACCGACTTATATGTCCACAAAAATTTATTCCAAAACAATAAATAATTTATCATCCCGGAACAGCTTCAAATCTACCGTCACGATCAACTTAAGTCAAGCAAAAATCCACAAGGTGGATTTTATTATATATTTCAATGAACTTAAAAATGTGATTTTATTGATTATTTATTGATATTTTATTTAGGGCAGAATCTCTATATAAATCAATGACTTATGATTTTTTTGCGTAAAATCGCGCTACTTGGCATGGAATGTGTACACTTAATTAATCGTAATCGCAAATAAAAACAGCAAAGGAGAAACTAAAATGGAATTAAACTTAAACGGAACTACTTATTACAATGAACGCGAATTTAGGCGAGGCTTAAGAGATGCCAAAAAAGCA